>JBDGYW010000602.1:0-4469 GCA_039588935.1 Gemmatimonadota bacterium
CGTTGCGAGGGCCAGATGCCGGGCGTATCTCTGAGTCCATACTCACCCGCCCGGCATCTGGCCCTCGCAACGGTAGCGCTCGAACTCAACGGGTACAGCATAGCGTTTCGCGAAGCGCACCGTGTCCACGAACTGGAGCCTGAAATCAACGTGTCGCGCGCGCTCGAGGGTCATGCCCTTTTGCTTGCGGGACGCTTGGACCAATGCCTCGAAGTCGCATTCGGGCCACACGCGGTAGTGCGTGCCACCTGTCTCCACGAGCTTGGCCGCGTAACAGAAGCCACAGCGATCGTTGACTCCGTGATCCGCGAGATCGATAGTAACTCCGCCGCAGATGCCAGGTACACCGAAGTCCCCCACCTCGCCGACCTCGCAACCTATTACGCGTGGACAGATGATGCGGCGAGTATGTTCGTGTGGCTCGAACGGGCATTCGACGTCTCGCCGATGGGCGTATGGGCGCGCATGCTGAACACGACCCTGTTCAGGACGATGCGCAACGCTCCAGATACATCTCGACGGTTGGATGCGCTCAAGGCAACGGTCTGGCAGCGCGTGCTATCGGCAAGCAGGAGAGCGACACTCCCCTAGTTGCGGGATCTCCCGGAGCGCCGGGGTCCGACCCTCAGATCAGATCGAGTTCAGTTCTCCGGTACCCCTGTGAGGCTCAACTCCCGCCGTAATGGAACCGACAGGGATGGCAGATCGAGTCTGAGTACCGTGCTCCCGGCGATGCTCACTTCCACGACTGAGAGTGTCAGGGGTAACTCCACTTCGTAGCTCGCCATCGAGCTGCTCGAGTTACGGATGCGCAATCCGTCCGGAAGCAGGATCATCTCATCGCCAGCCTCTTCGCCGAGTATTCCAGCCGACGCCGATGTGGAAGAATCGAATAGGAGAACGAGCGTTCCCCCCGCCGGCCGACTCGTGAACTCCAGTCGGAACTCGGATCCGCGCGGTGTAAACCGGAGGATCGAGGACATGTCCGAGCCCGTCTCTTCCGGCGCCACAGTTTCCGGCGGCGGCTCGACTGTCTCGGACACGACAAGAGATTTCAACGCTTCCCAACCTTGCAGGAGCCATGCGCGTGCTGGCGTTGCGGCAAACACGAGGACCATCGCAGCCAACACCGCCGCCGCGCGCAATACCCGTGGCGAAACAAACCGGAACCGCTTGTCACTCCGAGCGAGCTTCAGTCCGACCGTGGGTGCCCGCTTTGGTTTCGCCGGAGCCAGTGCATCGAGTTCCGCCAGAGAGCCGGAAAACAGCTCCGACGCCCGTTTCAGCGAGTCGGCGTTGTTTCTGCACTCAGAACAAGCATCGACGTGAACGCGCAACCGTTCTCCTTCTTCAGGAGAACACTCACCGTCGAGCAGCCTGATCAGATCGCCATCATCGATATGGGGTCCGTGGTCGACCCTTGAACCGGTCATGTCAGAGTCCCCGCTGCCTCGAATTCCGTCGCGAACTTTCGCAACGCTCGAGCTATCATCGTGCCTACAGACTTGGTTGTCGTATCGACGGCCGCCGCAATCTCCTTGTGCGAGAACCCTTCCTCCCGCATCAGCAACACGGTGCGGTCCCTCGCGGACAATCGGTCGAGCACCTTCCGGACAACCTGCCGGCGCTCATTCCGCTCCAGCAGGTCGTGAGGATCCGGGGGCGTTGTTGCAGCTGGCACGCCATCTTGATTCTGCACGAGCCGCAATGCGGTTTGCTGCTTCTTCCAACCATCGCGCACTACGTTCGTGGCTACAGTGTACAGCCACGCTCTGAGATTGTCGTCGCGAGCCGGCGGCTGACTCAGCAGCCTCGAGTACGCCTCCTGGGCTGCGTCCGCGGCGCTGTCCCGATCTCCCGTGAGGCGCGTGAGGTACCGGGTCAGAGCTTCGTTGTGCTCGAGGTATAGTGCGTTTAGATCCACTGCGTACAATCTCATCCTCCCGCTCACTGGGCGAAAGCCTTAAGGGACCCTCGTGAGCCGCACCTGCACATTCCATAAACGATTGCCCACTTGGGTTTCTGACAGCCAGCCGCCGATTCCGCCTCGAGGAGGCCGTGGTTGTCAATGCCATGACAAGCCCAGTGAGAACAGGAATGAGGTGTGTGTCGACTCGTCGAAGAAATCGATTGAGTAGTCGAGATTCGGCGTTACGAAGAAGTTCCTGTTCAGGCGCAGATCGAACCCGGTGCCCAGGTTGAGCGCCACGCCGGTCAAATCGTGCCCGTGACAATCAGCGGTGGCAACGCCGAATCCCGTCTTCACAAACAGCTCCTGAAACAGGCTCCGCCGGCCCCTGGTCTTGTAGAAAGGATAGACGGAAAAGGTCGCGGTGACACTGCTGTGTTGGACGTTTTCGTCCAGCCACCAATGCAGAACCTGCCCGCCGAAGAGAACGCGGCTGTTGGGAGTCCCACCCATTCGGAAATACGTTGTCGCACTTCGCTCGCTTCCCATCCAGCCGCCTCCGGCACCGAAGCTCAGCCAGAGCCCCTTGTGAGTGTCATTTACCTGTGCTACTGCCGGTGCGGAACAGAGACTCCCAGCGACCAGAAGCGACAGTACCGAGTTCTTGAGTATCATCTTGTCCCTCCCTTCTTTCATCTGATGCGTAGCCGCATCGAACGCAGCAAGGCCGATCAAACTCACGACCAGCCACCGGCGGATACTCAGTGCCACGTAAGGCCCATCGTGAAGAGCAGCGCAGTGTTCGTGAAGTGCCGGTACATCTGCACCAAAACATCGAAACTGGGAGTGACGAAGAACCTCCCATCCATACCTAGGTCGATTCCCGTCCCAAGGTTCAGTGCGACACCGCTCATGAAATGGTCGACGTTAGCGATCCCAAACCCGGTTCTGACATGCCACTCATTCAGCGGCGACCGCCCACGAGCACTCGAGTAAAGAGGAAATACTTGCGCCGTCGCGGCTACAGACGTCCTGCCGAACACCTCGTAGCTGTCGACGCGCCACCATCTGAAGATTTGGCCGCCGAACTGCACACGTTCATGGGGAGTTCCGCCCATCCGGAGATATCCTGAGGCACCGCGCGTGCCGTCATTCCACCCTCCGCCACCACCAAAACTCAGCCAGAATCCTTGGCGGTTTCCATCCTCCTGGGCGTGTCCCGGGACGGCACTCAACACCAACATCATGACTAGCGCGACCGTCGCTCGTTGAAACATCTTTCCGACTCCCCTCGTGGTGATACTGCGGACCGACACTCGGCCCGCGTAGTCGAAACGATCTCTGGAATCGGATTCTGACACAGTCGTTAGTCTTCTCGCTGGATCTCTCGGGGGTGGCAGAGGTAGAATCCCAATAGGGCTGCGTGCCCGCCCTCGGCCGCGTGTCAGAACCACTTGGGCGTGATCGTTTCTACTGGAGGAAGCCCAAGAGTAGATGCTCGGAAAACCATACGCCGCACGCCGATCCTTCCGGACGCTGGTGACGCTGGTCGGGGTTGCCTGCCTTCCGGTCGTGGGAGCCGCCGCTCAGGAGGCTCTACCGGACCAATCCGAGGCAGGTGCTATTGCGGGCTTTGTGCTCACATCAGATGGCTCGGCTCCTCTGCCGCAGGCAATCGTTACGCTCAGCCTGATGGCATTCCCCAATTTTGGCGGCGAACCCGCCACATACTCTCTGGGGCCTCCGCGAACGACGGTGACCCGTGCTGACGGCGGCTACCACTTCGCTGACGTCACGCCAGCCCAGTATAGGCTCGAGATCAGGCGAATCGGGTACCGGCCGGCAACGGTCGACGTCGAGCTGCGCCACGCTACAGTTGTCAATGTGTCCGCCATTCTCGAGGTCACGCCCGTCCATCTCGAACAGCTGGAGGTACGTGCGACGTCGCTCGACCTGTTCGGGCGAGCTGTCGACCTGGACGAGGTCGGACGGAGGCGCATCGACATCGAGCGTTGGAGGCAAAGAGCGTTCCTCAGCAGTGACGTGCGAGCGCTTACACATACAGACGTTCTCGAGTCGGTCACGCTCGGCACGGCCGATCCATTTCGAGCGCTGCAACGCCTTCCAGGTGTCACGACGCGAGACGACTGGACCTCAGAGGTCTGGATTCGCGGCGCCAACTGGGGTCAGACCAGGGTGTACTTCGACGGGCTCCCTCTTTTCAACCCCCTTCATGCCGGAGGCGTGACTTCGGCTATCAACGAGAACTCGCTCGGCTCCGTCTTGTTTCACCCTGGTGTGCGGCCGCTGCCGCTCGGAGAAGGTGCCGCAGGTGTCGTGAGCATGACGTCTCGACCGGCTGGGGGAACGGGTGACCTACGCGGGTACGGCGACTTGACGCTCGTTGGTGGAGGGCTGACGCTCGAGCGCAGATTCCTTGACGGACGAGTGGGCGTCCTGGCGGGAGCGCGAAGGTCGGGCCTCGATTTCATCACAAGCCAGAGGAAGCTGTGGTATCAGCACGATGAGTTGACCGGCAGGAGTTTCACGCTTCCCGACC
>JBDGYW010000603.1:0-4626 GCA_039588935.1 Gemmatimonadota bacterium
CCCGGGTTTCAATCCACATGTAGGCGCGTGGATACTGCTCGGTGAGGAGGGTGAGAACCTGGCCTGGGTGCAGAGCATCCTGTCCGGGGGCGTCTTCGGCCGGGACTTCTTCTGCCTCTACGGCCCGATGCTCATCTATCCGCTCGCCTTCGCCATGAAGATCTTCGGAGAGACGGTGGTCGTGGAGAGAAGCTACGCGGTCTTTCTCAATGTACTCGCCTACGCCGTCGTCATCTTCTTCCTGTATCGGACGCTCAGGTGGAAAGTCGCTTTCGTAGTATTCTCGCTGGCCTATTTCTTCATCTTCTCACCACAATGCTTCGTCTCACCGAACACATCCTATCTGAGAATGGTGTTGGGCATTCTTCCCGTCCTGCTCGGGTACCTCTATCTCCAGCGCGGGGAGAACCGCTTGCTTCTCCTTCTCGCCGGCGCGGTGGCCGGACAGAGCCTGCTTTTCAGCCAGGAGGCCGGCCTGTGCTCTCTTGCCGCGCTCTCAGCTTTCTTCCTCCCCCGGTGGTTATCGCGCAAGGTCTGGAGAGAAAGCGCAAAGGAGGCCACTCTCATCGGGGGAGGGTGCGCGCTTTCGCTGGCGCCCCTGCTGACATATTTCGCGATCAAGGGGGCTCTGTCTCCGCTGCTCGCTAACCTCTACCGATATCCGAAGTTCGTAATGCTCGGCTACGGAGGCCTGCCCTTTCCCTCCTTCAGCGATTTTCTCAATGCCCCCCTCGCGCCGGCACATCTCTACTACTACTGGATCTTGTTCTTCTATCTCGCGGCCCTTGTGACTTTGGTGCCGCGGCTCTTCCTCGGGTTGGCGGATCGTAGAACGCTCTTGTCGTTCGCGATCCTCATCTTCGGCATTCTTCTCTACCGCGTCGCTCTTGGCCGTAGCAGTGTCGATAGCATGCACAAGGTTGCCCATCCCGCCTTTCTTCTGATTTTTCTTTTTCTGGACAGGGCCGTCAGCTCCGTTATCGACAGCAGACGCGTTACGATTGTCCGCCTCGGGAGCCTGCTCTTTGGCAGCGTTCTCCTTGTTACGTCCATCTACAGTGTTGTAAACACTCCACCTGTTTACAAACGCCACTTTGCCAGAACCCTCGGGTCGGCTTTGAATCCGATGATGAAGTTCAAGGCGGTGCAACAGGGATTCGATGTGCCCGGCATAGAGCGCGGAGGGGTGTATTATCACGAGCGGACAGCCGCTTCCCTGAAAGGCATACACAATTTTCTGAAGCGGAACACACAGGCAGGAGACTACGTCTACTTTTTCCCGAACGAGGCGGCGTACTATTTTCTCTTCGACAGGAACAACCCTACCCGCTACGCCATGTCGTATTTTGCCGTTACCAGAGAACAGCGGAAGGAGCTGCTCGCGGACCTCGAGGCGAAGAAGCCCGAATACGTTGTCTACAGCCTCAAGACCTGGCGCGTGGACAAGATCCCGGAGGCGCTTCAGGTTCCCGAAGTGGTGAGTTACATCAAGAGCAACTACCGCGTGGATGTGCAGCTGGATGACGTGGTCATCATGAAGCGAGTCGGAACCTGACCGTCACGCGCAGCACCAGCGCCAGTACCATGCGGTGTCTACGATCTCACTTTGCGCGCGATCAGCTGCATTTCCCCGGACGTGAGGCTGAAGAGCCAGTCGCGGGCGCGCCGCGGGAGCACCGAACCGAGCGCCCCTGCCGCCGGTGTAAGAAAGGGTTTGGGATACGCCTTCAGTTGGCTGAGGGCGTACTGCACCGAGAGTGTCTTGCGACAGCGTCCACAGGAGAGCACCTGGAAGCCAGATCGTTCGAGGATCATGGACAGATTGGTGGGGTTGAAATACCACAAGTGCTCATCCTTGAAATGCCACCAGTGCCTCCCCATGAGTCTGAAAGAGAGCGACGAGGTGTCGGGAGTGACGATGTACAGGACACCGTCGTGCTTTGTGACTGCCGCTGCCCACGACACTGTCGATTCCAGCTCGACAACATGTTCGAGAAAGTCAAACATCGTGACCACGTCGAACATGGACGGAGGGAAGCCGCTCTTCTCTAACGTGCCATGCCGGATGCGGTCGGCGCCGATATTCCGCGCGGCGACCTGAGCGGCGTAACGGGAGATCTCGATCCCAAAGGCGTCATAGCCCCGGGAAAGAGCGAGGCTGACGAAGTCGCCCCTGGCGCAACCGAGGTCGAGGAGGGAGCCCCCGGGCTTCGCCGCGGCGATACGGCGAAGATGCCGTTCGAAGTAGGCCGTTTTCTGTGCGCTTACCGTCTTCGCCGCTTCTTCTCCTCCCCACGAGTCGTAGAAGGACTTGTCGTAGAGGTCGTACAGCTCATCGTCTGAGAGGCCGCCGTCGGCAAACAGAAGGCGGCAGCGGCGGCAGAATTTCAGGGGATGTCCGACCGTGCGCTTGTAGGGCCCCACCTCCCTGCTCGAACAGGCGGGGCAAGGCGCCGGATCCCTTGCAGGGCCGCCTGTGTGGACCGTGCTCATGAACCCGCGCCGGCGGGCTGCGCCTGAGCCTGAGTGGCGAGAGGTTCCAGGCTTTCCTCGGCAATCTCCACGACGCTCTCGGGTGTGATCCGCTGAAGGCAGATGTTCGATCGGCAGTGGGAGCGTTTACCGTTGTAAACAGTTATGCAGGGCTGGCAATCCAGCCCGAGGTAGATGCAACGTGCCCTCCCACCGAGTGGGGCGTAGAGATCGGGAGTCTCGGGACCGAAGAGGACGATGCTCGGAATCTCGGTCAGTGAGGCGAGATGCGCCGGTCCGCTGTCATTGGTGACCAGCAGATCGCCGAAGTGGAAAAGGTCAAGCAGCGTTCCCAGGGACGTCCGACCCGCGAGATTCACGACCCGATGCGCGTGATTGCTCCCGGCGAACCGGTTGCACAGCGATTCGGTGAAGGCGCGCTCGGCACGGCTACCTATGAATATGACGCCCAGGAACGGATGCCGCTCGAGCAGCGTGGTGGCCATGGCGGCAAAGTGGTCCGCCGGCCACTTGCGCAGTCTTACGAGATCGCTCGTGTTGGGGTTTATTATGAGCCACTGCTCCATCTCGTCGGGCCGGCAGCTCGCATTCTCCCGACTCATCAGCTGAGTGATGGTCTCTCTGAAATGCGGCGTGGGGGCGACGCCGGGTAGTTCAGGGTCGTAGTCCTCCTCGGTCATGCCGAAGGGCTTCAGAAGGGTCATGAAGAGGCGTGACGTGTGGAGGGTGTGGTTGTAACTTATCTGAAAATCCATGAAGTTGCCCCGTTTCAGACCCTCGATGTGGAAGCCGTAAAAGCCGATGCGGTGTCGGGAACGGGTGAAGAAGCTGAAGATGGCAGTGAACCGGGAGAAGAACTCCATGTCCACCGACACGTCTATCTCTTCCCTCCACAGTGAAAAAAGGGAGCGCATGGTATCGGCGAGGATGGTGAGATACGAATCCACGCGGACGGTATAGATACGCTCCTCGGGAATCATGTCTGACAAAGTCAGTATCTGCTCGTTGCCCGCAAAGGTAAGAAAGTAAAGAGCCGTTCCGGGATATTTTCTTTTCAGGGCCCTGACAGCCGGCATTGCGAGGACGATGCTGCCCATCCCGAAAAGCTTTATCAGTAGAATCTTCTTCGGAGCAGTTATGGGTCCCTTTTTTGCGAAGCTCCTTTTCAGCCCGTACAGGGGAGTCAAGGCGGAGCAGAGAAAACGCCCGAGCCAGTAGTCCAGCAAACGTAGGGTGTGGGTTCTCATCTCAATGCAGAAGACTTGCCTTTCGGCATAACCCGCCAGTCTCTCCCTGAAGGACCGCTCCACAACACAGTGACTCGATTGTCCGCATGCCTGCTACTGATGTCAACCCCGCTTGAATTGCCTCGCATCGGGGAAGATCGCAAGACGCACGCCCCCCGTCGCCGGCGATGCCCGCATCCGGAGCGGCCCTCGCCGGCGGCTAGCGTCGGCCCGTGCGCTCGCGCTTCTCTTCCAACTGTGCGAATGCCGCGGCGACTGCGGGATCGCTCTGAAGGATGGGGTCGAACGCCTTCTCGAAGAGAAGCTCGTCGAAGCGGCGGAAGACTTCCGCTCGATGGGCAACGCGATCGGCCGCGCCCATCGCCAGACCTCTCGCGGGGTCGATACCAAACCGCTGCGTCTCGTGCCCGAACAGGTTGCGCCACTCTACGCCGCGCCGTTCCGCGGCAACCACCAGATGCTCGAGAACCGGCAGGTCGTCGGTGTTCTCCCGCGCAACCGAGGGCCGCTCGAGGGCGAAGAGATCCTCGCTGAGGCGAATGTCATCGAAGTACCAAGACAGATCGAGGCCGGGCAGGCTCTTGCGGAGCACGCCATCCAGGCGCGGATCCGCGTCCAACGCTGCATAGCCGCGCGGATCGAGTCTCCGATCCGAGCAAGTGGCCATGTAGTAATCCCCTTCCATGAGACGCAGATCGCAATGTTCGAAACTACGAGCCAGCGCCGAGGCGCCGAGAGCACGACGTGCACGCCCGCCTCGGACATGTTGGTAACCGCGAGCCAGGTACAGAAGACACCATCGTCTTTGAGCGCCCGTCGAACCCGCTGATAGAATTCGAGGGTGTAGATCTTCGACGCCGAAAAATAGGTGGGCGCTGGAATCGAG
>JBDGYW010000604.1:0-4458 GCA_039588935.1 Gemmatimonadota bacterium
CCACCACCACGATGATCGAGCCATTCTCGCCGCTGCCGCCCCGTGGATGCATTTCCGGCCGCAAATCGGAGATCTCTTTTCCTACGGGAACGCCGGCGATCGTCAGCCCATCACGTCCTCCGTAGTTGCACTGCACGAGCACACCTACCGTGTAGTCGCCAACCACACGGGAGGCCGTGCCAATTCCGCCCTTGAACTGGTTGCAGATCATGCCAGTACCGCCGCCGACAGCACCCTCTTGGACTTCGCCGGGCGCGGCGGCTCTCAGCGCCGCGAACACGTGCTCGCGCTTCACATGAAAGCCATTGATGTCATTGAGCACGCCGTCGTACGTCTCGGCCACGACCGGCAAGCCCCACCATACGTTCGGCGCGAGCGCGTCATAGATGCCCTCATCTCGCATCCACTCAAGCACCGCGTCACGGACAATTCCGACACTGTGGGTGTTGGTAATCATCACCGGCCCCTCGAGGAAACCCGATTCTTCGACCCATGTGGTGCCGGTCATTTCACCGTTGCCGTTCAGGGAATACCATCCCGCAAAGACAGGGGAGAAAGTCCGTCCGCGTGGGAGTATCGCGGTGACACCGGTGCGGATCGGTCCGACGCCAACGCTGAGAGATCCCGTTCCGTCTATGATGGTCTCATGCCCTACCAGAACTCTGCCCACGTCAGTGATCGCGTTTTGTGGTCCAGGTGCGCCATTGAATGGCACGCCCAGGTCTCGTGCGCGTGGTTTGCCTTGTGCTTCAGCGATTCCGGTCAACGAAACAAAGAGAACCGCACCGGCAGCGGCGGCCTTCAGTGTGCCGAACATGGTTTGCTCCATGACTTGATGGTCGAGGTGTGTTTACGAAACTGCATCCAACTCGACCGGTTTGGGAAGAGGAAACGTAGCGTGAGCATACGAGAGAGCCGGGCTCACCGTCTGGGTGAACCCGGCTCAGGAACTCTTGCGAAGCGTTCGACGTGCGATACTAACCCGGCTGTTCCGCAGGCACCAGGTCTTCCGTCTTGAGTTTCGCCGGCGCAAAGATGCCGACCAGACCATTGAGCCCAACGCTCATGACGATATTCAGGAAGAACGCGAGGAACGCGATTAGCAGAAGCGAACCCGAAAGGGCAGCCAAGATCATATAGGTATTGAACTCTCCATCCACATACAGAGACCTACGAAGCATTCCCTGCAGACCAGCCATACCCATGAACGCACCCATCCCGATGCCACCGATCAAGTGAGCCCAGAAGTGGATGTCAGCCAGCTTTTGGCTATATAGCTTTGCCCCGTTGGTCACGATCGGGAAGAGTATGTACACCGCTGAGTACAGGGTCATTGTCAGACCAACCAGAATCGCCACATGAACGTGCGGCCCCACAATCCATTGCGTGTTATGCAGAATCCTGTTCAGCCCCACGTCAGCCTGCATGATTCCCGCCGGCACCGCCAACGCGAATCCAAGCAAACCACCGAGCAGGAACTTCAGCTCGTTGGTCATCTTGAGCGGCCGCGCACTCCAAAGAGTGACGAGCGTAATGAAGAAAGCCAAGCCCTGAGTGATCAGTTCGAAAGCAGTGACCAGCTCACCAGATACAACCTTGAGTATGGCCGGCTGAGCCTGATCGGACAGGAGATGGTGCGACCACACTGTCCAAGAAACCACCAACTCCACCAACAGGGCAGCCCGTGCGATGTTCTGCATATAGAGAGGCTTGCCGCTGATCATCATGGCAAGCAGGTACCATGTGCCCGCAACGAATATCAGCACGAGCCCGTCAGCGATGAGGTCTAGTCCCCACCAAAACCAATTCTTGTAGAGCAACGCGTCAACGGCACTCTCCCGTAGGTCAATCCCCGCAATGGCGGTGACCATGAACACGAGAATCAAGACACCGGTGAATAGGATAACCACTGTGTTCAGGGCCATATCGACTGAACCGCGGGCTATCGCCGCGACCGGCAGCGGTACGAGGTGCTCTTGCTTCTCTTTGCGGAAGAGGTTCCCGAACCCCGTCAGGCCGAGTGCTGAACGAAGCAGCGCACCACCGGGTTGCTTGTCCCATCCCGCCGGCGTGTACGTGATCGTCTTGAAGACATTGATGAGGAAAAAAGCACTCCCAATCATCACCAGCGCGATACCCAGAATGAACACTGCGCCACCAAGGGCGCTGAACTGTGTGAAATCTGCTGGCAACGGCCAGTACAGCGTGTATAGCGGTGCATAGTGCGAGAGGAAGCCGGCGGCCCAAAAAGTGAACGTCCCGATCGCAATAAAAAGCCAAGTCAGGTTTGCGAGCTTGATGCTCCAGAGCGGTTTCTTCATCAGGAACGGCACAAGGAACAGGAATGCGCCGCAGACCAGTGCGTACGTGGATCCAAAGATCCCCACAAGCGGGTGTGCGGTCAGAATGGCAAAGAACTGGTCTTCAGCGACAAAGGGCAGCGGCTTCACCTCGTAGAGCCGCATGATCATGCCTTCGACGACCGCAAACAAATAGAAGACCAATCCTACCACAACGAATCGAAGCGTGATCTTCTGCATTGGTGTGAGCGAGTCTGGCTTGAAGAGCCCCTGCTCACCGTTCATCAGAGTTGTTTTGAATGACATGGGATCTTTGTGTGGTTGTTATAGAGTTGGTTTCTATTCGCTCGACACTCCACAGCCCACAACTTCCACCGCGTCCTCTTCAATCATCCGCACACCCCGCGGCCCAGAGTATTCCGTGGACCGGATCGTGTACACGGCGTTCTTGCTGAACTGCCAGATTATGTCGTTCCTATGCCCGGGTACCACCTGCATCTGGAATACCATCGACCAGTCACTCCTGAACAGACCGAACCCATATGTCAGGTCGTTGGATGTGACATCAAACAGGACAATCTCGTCGCAGTTGACCACCATCGGCCTGCTGGGAAGGTTGAACTGATGATCCTCGACCGTGATCTGAAACGTCCGGTCGGGGGTGTAGTTTCCGCGGTGCAGATCCATCGGAGACCAGGGGATCGTGTTGTACGTAATGATGTGCAGCGACACCCCTAGCACTGTCAGAAACGCTACCCAAGAATAAAAAAGAGCAGGTCTAATGACGTTGCTCTTTCCCTCCCTTGTAACCCTATAGCCAAACCATGCAACCAAAAGAATCATGACCAGACAATAGAGCGTGTACGCTAGCGTCTGTCCGAAAAGGACTACGTTCGAGTCAACCATTTACTTAGCTCGGTTTAGTTGTTTGACGGCGTCGTGTGAGAAGTATCTACCGGTTCACTGAGGTGGTAAAGCGGTACGGTTATACAAAATAGTGACGGTACCAACTCCCGCAAGGGGCAACCGTTCTCAGCGGCGTTTTGCCTTTAGGAACACATCAATATTGCCCGGTCGGTCGTTCAGATAGTGGAATCTGATCCTCCCGTCATCCGCTAAGTCCACCACCGCCGGGATCGAGCTTGTTGTCACGTACCACCCGAGCGGAAGTAGCAGGATGTTCGACGGCCTACCGAAAGTGCGGTCCCACACCAGCTCGTCACCGTATAGGAGATAGCGGTTCGGATCGGTATACGTTTCCTCGATGCGCAGGCGCATTGATTCTCCCTCCCGCACAGCATCGAACCAAATCACCACCACCTCCGTCTCATCAGTGACTTCAATCCCGATCTCGATCCCCTTGGCGACAATCTCATTGCCCCGCAGCGTCTCGACCAGAAGCTCTTCTCCAGTATCGAGGATCTTGGCGGAGGGATTGGTGGCACGGCTTCCGGCCCTCACCACGTTCAGATAGCGGTCAGTGCCCGGTCGAGTTTCCGTATAGTCGTGGTACAACCTGAAGGAATGAGTCTCAGGCTGCTGAAGGAAATAGACGATCTCTCGATCCTGAAACGCACGTTCGGAGAACCGGTAGTCCACGCGCGCAACCGAACGGTTGGCACCCGACGAGCCAGCACTTGCCCCCTGTGGTGGCACACGAGTAGCTGTGCTGGTCTCAGCAGCACGTGTCGGCAGCAGCCGAGCCCTCACTTCGTACGGAACGCCGGCCGGTCCACGATTGAGGAAGCTCAGCTTGATACGTCCATCCGGCTCCGTAACGATTTGAGACGGATAGTCCACCCCTGTCAGTTCGTAGCCAAGTGGCAGAACGACTGAGTTTCTCTTAATGCCAAGAGTGCGTGAGAAGACAATTTCATCACCCTCACGGAAAAAGCTCGCCGTGTCCCGATACGTCTTGTCGATTCGAACCCGCACTTCCCCGCCCTCGGGAACTGCCCGCGCCAGTGTGGCCTGTATGTACTGTCCCGCTGGATTGGCCCGCTCATGCCCTGCGGTACGGGCATCGGCTCCGGAGACGAGAGACCACTCGAGAACTCGGCCGGTCTTCAAGTCGGTCACGCCATGTACCGTCGGAGTACTCCCGGACCTGATTGAGTTGAAGTAGTACCGGGCACCGGCAGTGGTCGCGCTCACGTAG
>JBDGYW010000605.1:0-4458 GCA_039588935.1 Gemmatimonadota bacterium
GTGGCCGGAGAACCCACCAAACGGTGTTATGGTGTTCTACTACCTGGCCGAAGCGACCGATAATGAAGTGAAGTTGGAGATCAAGGATGCCGGCGGCGCGATCATCCGAGAGTATACCAGTGCAAGCACCAGCGGTCCTGATGTAGTGACGCAAGCCATGCCACTGGATCAGGTAACTCGTTTGAGCGCGGAGCAACTAGACACGAATGTCGGCATGCACCGGCTCGTGTGGGACCTCGAGTATCCGCCAGCGTACCTGGCCCAAGGCGTCAACGAAGGATTCCGCGAGCGTTTCGCAGTCGTGACTGGGTACACCGGTGGTCCATACGCGGTACCGGGAACGTACTCCGTCTCGCTGTCGATCGGTGGCAGTGCGGTTCAGACACAGAACTTCGAAGTGCTAAAAGATCCCCGTCTCTCGACCACAGTTGCAGAGTTGCAGGAGACGTTCGATTTGTCAGTGCGTTTGCGAGACAGAATCACCGAAATGCAGATCGGCATTACCCGTGGTTTGGCAAAGCTCGCCGAGTTGGAAGAGATCATCGCGGCGGTGGGACAGGGCGCCGGCGATGCTGCCAGGGAGAAGGAGGCACTCGAGGCAGTGTTAGGCGAGCTGTACAAGCACGGCGAGAAGGGCGACCACGCACATCTGCACCCAGAGCTGACGACGGACTATGCGCGCATCTACACTATGATCACCGATTCCGATCACCGGCCGCCGGCCTCGGCGTACTTGCGGCTGGAGGAATTGGAGGAAGAGTTTTCAGATTTGATGAGTCAGCTACAGGCGATCCTGGAGCGGCCGGTTACTTGAATTGACTGCGTCATCCCCGTGGTAAAACGCGGGCTCGGCGCCGGCACGCGCCCGTGTCGTACCGCGTCGTGTGGAACGCAACCGCAAGTTGTGCTTCAGGACACGTCCTGAAGGGGCCGAGCCCGCACCTCAGTCCAGGGAATGAGCGCTGATGCCGATTCTCGTTAGCCTGCCTTTCCTCCCCCTCTACGGAATCGGTCCAACCGTAGGCCGTCCGCGTTCGCGCAACATCTCGTTGAAATCTGCCAAGTCGGACTCGAGCACCTCCGTCAGCCGGCTCAGTTGGTCGTCGAGCATGGCCCGCAATTGGACGTAGCGCACGCCGGCCGCATCGGTCGGTCTGTAGTCGCCGGTGCCGACCTTCTGTGCCAGATACGCCAAGAAGTGATTGAGCCGGGACGGGAAGTTCCAGCAATCTTCCCGATACTGGATACGCGGCTCGATCAGGCCATGCTCGACCTCCGTCAGCTTGCCAGCCAGTTCGTTGCCGGCTTCGGTAAGCTCCTCGTCCCCGCCTTCGGCAGCCTCGTTGACCTGGCCCCTCAAACCGCGAATCGTACCGATGCCACTGTACGTCTCCGAGAGTGCATCACGAATATCGATCAACAGCTGGAACTGCTCCTCGAGATCGGCTATTGACGATGGGACACGTGGGTCTTTCAGGATCTCGAACGACTTGGACTGGGTTTGGCCGCCAACGACGAGTCTCACCTCATAGGTTCCGGGTACCGCCTTCGGCCCACGACTCGTGCCGCGGAACAACGTGTTCTCGATTACCTCGGCGTCCGGATAGCGAAGATCCCAAACGAATCGATTCATGCCAGGCGCGGTCGGGATCCGAAGAGCTTCCTGCTCAGCCGTGCTGGAGAACACCTGAATCACGCCCCTGCTCCGCCCCATGATATCCAGCCTCACCTCGCCAACGGGAGGTTCCGCCAGGTAGTAGTTGATCACCACTCCGACCGGTCCGTCCTCCCCAACCTGGTCCCAATCGACCCCGCCGCCATTCAGGCGGTCGCGGAACGTGCTGGTGTTGCCACCCCGGCGAGCGGGACCTCCCATCAGACGATACGTGTCCCGTGGTTTGAACAAGAAGGCCTCCGACGTCGCCACTTCCTCGCTGAGCTGATGCAGCGTGGTCAGGTCGTCGAGAATCCAGAACGAACGTCCCTGCGTGGCGACGACCAGATCTTGTTCGTGCACCGCCAGGTCGGTGATCGGCGATACCGGCAGGTTGTTCTGGAACGATTGCCAATGAACGCCGTCGTCGAACGAGACATACATGCCGAACTCCGTCCCGGCATACAGCAGGCCTTGTCGGTCGGGGTCCTCCCTCACCACGCGCACGAAGTGTCCCTCGGGAATGCCGTTCGTGCCGTCGGTAAGCAGTTCCCAACTCTGGCCGTAGTCGTTGGTGCGATAGATGTAGGGTCGGAAATCGTCGAGTCGATAGCGGTGAACCGCGAAAAACGCCCGCCCGGCATCGTGGCGTGAGAGATCGATCATGTTCACCGTACCCCATTGACCGATTCCCTCCGGAGTGATGTCGTCCCAGGTCTCGCCTCCGTCCCTGGTTACGTGTACTCGGCCGTCGTCGCTACCCGCCCAGATCAGGCCCCGCGTGATCGCTGACTCCTCGAGCGCAAACACGGTACCGAACACCTCGACTCCCGTGTTGTCTCTGCTAACGGGCCCGCCGGAATAGCCCAAGACCGCCGGATCGTTGTGGGTCAGGTCGGGACTCAAAACCTCCCACGTCTGTCCTTCGTTGGTGGTACGGTGCACGTACTGAGAGCCGAAGTAGATCGTGCTGGGGTCGTGCGGCGAGATCCGAATCGGCGCGTTCCACTGCACCCTGTACATCAGGTTCATTGCCGCCTGTCCGTGCGCCAGTTCCGGGTACAGCATGATGTCCCTGGTCTGACCGCTGAACCTGTCGCGTCGCTCCAGTGTTCCGCCGTAGCTGCCGCCGTAGGTGATGTTCGCGTTTCGCGGATCGATTGCTATGTGCGCGCTTTCCCCACCCGCGACCGAGTACCAGTTCTGGATAGTGATGCCGCCGGTGGCGGTGCGACTGGGCACCGACAACGTCGAGTTGTCCTGCTGCCCGCCGTAGACACGATAGGGGAACTGATTGTCCACGGTGACGCGGTAAAACTCCGCGGTCGGCTGGTTCATGATCGTCGACCAGCTCTTGCCACCGTTGTAGCTGACGTTGGCGCCGCCGTCGTTGCCCTCGATCATCACGTCGGCATCGTCGGGGCTGATCCAAAGGTCGTGGCAGTCTCCGTGCGGCACCTGGATCACTTTGAACGTCTCGCCGCCGTCCGTCGACTTCCAGAAATCCTCAGCCGAAACGTAGACGACGTTCTGATCCACCGGGTCGGCGTGAACGTGGTTGTAGTACCAGGGCCGCGCGCGGAGACCCTGGTCGGGATTCACGTAGGTCCATGTGACGCCCGCATCGTCGGAGCTATAGAGACCGCCATCGTCCGCCTCGATCAGGGCATACACTCGGTTTGGATTTGAACGGGAAACGCTCACCTCGATCTTCCCGACCAACGGCCCGGGCAGACCGGCTTCCAGCTTGGTCCAGGTATCGCCACCGTCCGTAGTCTTGAACAGGCCCGATTCCTCGCTGCCCGACACGAGGTTCCAGGGCTTCCGTTCGGCCGTCCACATGGCGGCATAAAGCACATTCGGGTTGGACTCATCCATCGACAAGTCGATGGCCCCCGTGCGGTCACTCAAAAAGTGCACCTTCTCCCAAGTGAGACCGCCGTCGCGGGTGCGGAATACCCCGCGTTCCTCGTTGGGACCGAACGCGTGTCCCAGCACCGCCGCGTAGACGACGTTGGCGTCTTGCGGGTGAATCTGGAGGTCGCCTATCTGGCCACCGTCACGGATGCCGGTGTGCTGCCACGTCTGGCCTCCGTCGGTCGATTTGTACACACCTATGCCGGCCGAAACGTTGCCGCGGATCGCTGACGACCCGGTGCCCACATAGATGACGTTCGGGTCTGACTCCGCCACGGCAACCGATCCAACCGACCCCGCTTCGAAAAAGCCATCGGACACATTGGTCCAGCGTTCTCCTCCGTCGGAAGTCTTCCACACTCCGCCGCCGGTCGAACCCATGTAGAACGTGTGCTCCTGACCGCGCACTCCGGCCACGGCCGTGACTCGACCGCCGCGAAACGGACCAATCAGCCTGTATGGGAGAGCCTGATAGAGCGCGGGGTCGTACACGACGTTATCACCGGCGCCCGGCTGCGCCTGGAGCGAAACTGGTGCGGCAAGCGTCGTACCGATGCAAGACAAGAACAGCGCGGTAGTCAGTAGTCGGATTCTCCTCGACATGAGAGACCTCCGGAGCTGAGGAAGAGGAGTGTGGGGATGCGCGGAGAGCGTAACGGCCGGAACGGGCCGGGTCAAGACGGGGGCGGCTCGCGCGGAGGAGGCTGTGCCCTGGCTGCGCATCCACACTAAGCCTGCTTTGCACTAACGCGTGCTCTGGGAGGTACCGCCTGCTGCTTAATCGGCCGTCCCGCTCAGTAACGGCCCACCTCCCCTTCGTAGCGAAACATCTCGGCCACCGCGGCGGGATTCATGCCCTCACAGATGCTGTTGCAGCTGGCGATCAT
>JBDGYW010000606.1:0-5724 GCA_039588935.1 Gemmatimonadota bacterium
TTCCCATTCCTGCCACGCCTGAATGACATACACCCACGGTTCGACATCCGTGGCAACCGCCACCTGCCGGACTCGGATTTGCAGTTCTTCCACCACGATGCCCAACGATACGAGCCCTCCAAGAACCGTCATGTTCCCTGGCTCCAACAACCCGATGTACAGCGTGAGACTCGTCATGGGCGGAATCGTACGGGTATCGATGAAAATCAGCGCTTCAGTTTTGCGTCCCTTGTACGGTGTGCTCTGTGCCGCCGAACTCAGCCACATGCCGGGATTGCCGACAATCATCGTGTTGAGATGGGACTGGCCTTTGAGCTGCTTCAAAGGCGTTTGCCAGCTCTCATCCTGTCGCGTACCGTCCGAGCGGTCCAATGGTGCTTGCCGGATTCGTGATAGGAGCGCTTGAGGCCCAATCGAGGTTGTCCGCAATACACGTTGCTGCCGTCATGGTGTAACCAGAAAGCTCCCGCGGTATCGGATCCATCAGTCAGGACGATTCTAGCCAACATTCTCCGACATCCGCCACTCCAGCATTCGGGGTCTTGTTCTGACGCTGCGAAACTACACCTTCACCCCATGGCCGCCAGTGCGTTCTTGGGACACCGATGTACGGAATTGGGAAACTTGTTCGTCACGATTGAGCCGTGAACCAAGCAACTCTCACGGCGACTGTCCTCTGCCGATCGCGTGATCTCGGATCGCGAAGGAAGGTTTTGCAGGCGCCATGCATACAGGCTTTGTCAACTCAATGTGTGCAGGCTAATCGAGACCTGTGCTGGCAGTCGTTTCTCATCCCGCCGTAACCGCACTCCATTCGTTGAAAGAGCGGTCGCGTAGCAACCGGTAATCCACGGCCCGTAGCAAATGCCGCCCTAGCCTGAAGAGGTTCTGGACCACCCCATGAACCGACAGGAATCGCAAAGCTTGGCCTGCTGATTTGAACCGTCGCATCAAACGTTCTCGTTGTCGGTTCGGTTGATGCGATACCTCGGCGCGATTGTTGTCGTACTGTCCGGAGTCGTGGACCACGGAAGGCATGACTACCCGGTGCGCTGCCGAGTAGCTCCTCAACTTGTCCGTCACCAGCCGCCACGGAGTGCTTCCTTGCCCCTTCAGAAGCTTGCGAAAAAACAGTTTGGCCGCGTGGGCGTTGCGATATCGCTGTACCAGGATGTCGATCACGTCCCCATCCTGGTCGACGGCTGGCCAAAGGTAGTGCAGCTCCCCCCTGATGTTCACGAACACCTCGTCCAGGTGCCAAGCGTCGCCGAGCCGACCCTGGCGACGCTTGAGATTCCGCGCGTACTGCGGTCCGAACTTCCTACACCACTGCCGGACGGTCTCGTAGGTGACGATGATCCCTCGCTTCGCCAGGAGTTCCTCGACGTCGCGGAAGCTCAGGGAAAATCGATGGTACATCCAAACGCCGTGACTGATGATTTCGCGGCTCAAGTTGACAATGCCCTAGAGGGGGCTCCATAATCCTCGGTCCCCTTGCGGAACCTGAAACGTCGAAGCATGTTCTCGCCAATCGAAAGTGCAATTGGCCGGTGGTTCCCGGCCTCCGCCGCCTGACAGATGCCGTAGTAGGCGCCCGCCCGACGACGCAGACCGCTGGACCACCGACTAGTTGCTCCCATCGTGCTCCATCGATCGGAGATATCTGCAATGCGTAGTTATCTCAAACCCGATCTCTGCGTTCTCTGGCTGGTTGTTGGGGCCGCGGCCACGAGTGGAATAGCCACACCCGCAAACGCTCAAGAAGGTGGCGGCACAGTTCGTTGGAGCCTGAGTTTTCACGCGCACACGCTGCAAGGCATCACGCGGCCTGCCGTACGGACACCATGCATCGGTGACGTCGAGTGTGTGGGCATCAGCCCTGCCTGGGGTTTTGCTGAGCATCGTGAAAAAACCAAATGCCCCCAGATCCTTTACCCCTGCACATCCGCGACGGACCGCTGGTCCGTACCTGAATCGGCGCCGGACTTCGACCCATGGGCGGTAGCACCCCAGCAGTCCGGAAACACGGTGCAACAGCGTTCACCGTTGCTACCCTACGACGACATGGGGAATGCGATTTATCGCGCAGAGATCGAGGAGCGTATGCGCAGTGGCGGGTCAGGGGCAGCGGTGGGCGGTCTGGTCGGTTTCCTTGTTGGCGGCGGCCTCGGCATGGCGCTGGGATTCAGTATCTGCCCTATGGAGATTCTTGGGCCCGGCTGTTCACCTCGGGACGCGGCATACCGGACCGTGGCAATCATCTCGGGCATAGCCTGGGGCACCGCGACCGGGGCTTTGCTAGGAAACGAGATTGGCGAGATCGACACGTGGAAGGCACTCGAGAAGATCCGCGCCGAGCGGCGCCGGGCGCAGGCAAGCGGGGGTTACCAATGATGCCTGGTTTTCTGCGTTCTACGGTGAGCGCGGTGACCACAGCCGCAATGGGCCTGGCAACAGGCTGTACGACAACGCGTCAGTTGGACCACGCGGATTGGGGCGCACTGCACGGTAACGAGCAGATCGTGGTAGTCACGCGTAACGGTGTCCGTCATGAGCTGAATGAGTTCGAGTTCTTTACCACTGGGCTTGTGGGCCGAGGGGACCAAGGCGATGTCCAGATCTCGCTCGACAGCGTTGCGGTGGTGGAGGTGCAAGAACGCAACACGGCGGCCCCAATCATTTTTACGGCCCTGGCTGCTGGGACCGTTTTCGCCGTGCTCATCGCGCACCAGGAGTCGCCAGTGGAACCCACATCGTGCCCTTTCGTGTACTCCTTCGACGGCGAAGAGTATCGGTTTGACTCGGAGACCTTTGCCGGTGCCGTCGCTCGGGGGCTCGACCGCACGGATTTCGACAACTTGGAGCACATGAGACCGGTGGACGGGCGTTACCGGCTTCGGCTCGTCAACAGCCGGCCTGAGACTCAGTACACTGACGAACTCAATTTGATTGCGGTGGACCACGTGCCAGGCACGCAGGCGATACCGGATCGAACAGGAAAGGTTCACATCATCGCCAAGCCTCGAGCACCTCAGGCAGCCCGGGGCGTACACGGTGAAGAAGCACTGACTGCTGTACGGCACGCAGACGACTTCTACTGGAGCGGCGCACCGCTGGAAGCCATCGATTCGGACGAACCCGAGGAGTTTCGGGATGGCTTGGTAGTCACGTTCGCACGGCCACCGGGCGTGCAATCTGCCACTTTGGTGGTGCGCGCTCGCAACACGGCGCTGGCGCCCTTCGCGTTTGCAGAGTTTCTGCAACTCCAAGGGGAGGGACTCTTCAACTGGTACCTTCGGGTAGAGCAGGACGAGAGCCTCCGTAAACGCATCCGCGACTGGGTTGCCCGTGAAGGAACTCTACATGTTTCGCTCTGGCGCGAAGGTCGGTGGACGCTGCAGGATGCTCTGGTGGACGTGGGCCCGGCTATCAGCAAGAGCCAGGTGGCCCGACTGAACTTGGACGGCGTCGATGCAGACACGTTTGCCGTGAGGCTGGAATCGGCTCGCGGCTTGTGGCAGATCGACTGGGTCGCAATGGACGTGGAACCGGAAACCCCAGTAAAAGTGACTGAGCTGGAGCCTCGATGGGCGCAGGACGAGGGCGGGCGCGATGTGAGAGAGCTCTTGGTGTCCGAAGACGGACGCTACTATGCCAGCGTCGAAGGTGGGATGGCCGAGATCGAGTTTGATGTGCCTGACTTTCCCTCGGACGACAGGGTGCAGTCGGTGATCCTGAAGTCTCGCGGCTTCTATTACATCCATTTGCCGCACGATGGCCCGAACCAGGCACCTCTTGCTGATCGGATTCTCGACGAGCCACTAGTGGGGAACCGGTATATCGTTGAGCGGTGGCAAGCTAAACAACGGTGAAGGTGGTTGCCGAAGCCGGCGGTTGGCAGGATCTCGAAACGCTCCAAGTCTGCTACCAGCACCCCGACCGAGACACGCTGCTAGAGGTAATGAGTGAGCCTCGGAAGCTCAGAAACGCCGCAGTCATGGGCTGATCAGTCTGAGAAGCAGACCCCAAACAGACCCCACCTCTTTGCAGGTATCACGTCCCTAACCAACAAGTCTTTGTCAGATAGAGGCTTACCGACCCCGGATTGGAGCGCGAATGCGCGACCCCCTGAACCCCATTGCCAGTCAGGGGGATGCGAAAAACGACATTATGTCGGTTTTTCGAGGGATTCCGGGCGTCGGTGCCGTACTTTTACGACATTCATGTCGTACTTTGCCGTACTTTACAGACCCCAAAACAGACCCCCGCCACGCGACGTTTGGGTGAAGTTTGTTATTCAACCTTTGCCGCGCGAATCAACGGCGTGCTGGATCGAAGGCGCGCGCCCTGGATAGCATAGACAATGCGTTGACCATCACCCGATGTCTGATGGAAAGACCTACTGATTCTCGGTCAGTTTGCTGGTGGGGAAACACATGACGGCGGGCCAGATTCCGCTTGCTAACTAGCCCTTGGTCTGGGCTGATGGACGCTCTCCTATCCTGAAGAACCACTTGTTGCGGCCGTCTAGATCGGCTCGTATTATCTCATAGAGTTCCCGCAGGCTATCTCCATGCATTCATATGAGTCACGCTATCCAACGTGGGGTTTGATATGAACTTGGCCGACACAAACTCCTGCAGCCTATCTCCATACGAAGAGTTCACCAGCAGCCTATTGGGATACACTGGTCAGGCTAGTTGAATAGTTGGGCAGCATGCGACGGTACCGAGTACGTCATAGAGCTAACTGAACCGAGGTATCCGAGATGACGCTCAAGAGAGCACTTGTCTTCTGCACAGCTGGAAGCGTAGCGGGGTTGCTTTTGATGGACCTGGTGATGGTCGTTGAGTTTTCATTCGCGAACCTGCCGGCTGTGACCTACCTCGAACTGATTGGATCCGTTTTCGGCGGCGGCGTAGTTGCAGGTATCGTCGCACATTTTGTGCTTGGTGCAGTGATGGGCATTGCTCTCGGGATCGCAGTTGTCAAAGTCGACATTCTCTCAATCACTACAATGGGAAAGGGTGTACTTCTTGGCGTGGCGGCGGGAGCAATCACGATACCGTTCGGCTGTGTGCCGTTCGCGCTTTTAATTGGTCAGCCCGTATTCCAGGTTCTCAGTTTCTCGACTGTCCCGCATCTCGTTTGGGGATTGGTGCTTGGACTTGCTGCAGGCATCGGCCTCAAGCCCGCGCCAACTGCAGGAGAGCAATAACGTGCATGGGACGGCGCACAGTTGTCTCGTGTAACGACCCTCTCGTTACTTCAGATGCATGCAGCCCACCAGGCGCAAGCTGGCACGCGGGGGCGGAAGTTGATTTGTGCGCCGGGAAGGGCCACCGATGGCCGAACGAATCTTGCAGCTGGTGAGAAAACGCCCGCGGCTTATTCGCAGAGTCGTTATGTGGAAACCGCTTGAAGCCGAAGCGTGCTTGTTGCAGCTTAAGGACGGTCGCAGCGTCGGGCTGTAAAACACTGCGCAGTTGGCAGAATGGGAGACAGAACATGAGCATTGGACTTCTTCTGTGGTACGCTCCGGACACTGCTTTTCGACGCTCCGCCAGTCATCGATTAAAGGCGCATTTTTCGGAAAGGTCAGCGCAAGTCTGGAGCTCAACGCGCACTTGGCAATTTCGGTTGGCACCCAACCGCCCCCGCCATAGCGCCTCGGTCGACCTCGTGATGCGATATATGGTGTGGAGTTTAGCACTCTATCGAGCC
>JBDGYW010000607.1:0-5124 GCA_039588935.1 Gemmatimonadota bacterium
CAGCCCACCTCGCACCCGCCGCTCGGATACCGGCACAACGGCAAACGGCACCGGATGGTGCCGGTGCCCGATGAGCTGGTGACCGTGCGCCGGATTCTGGACCTCTGGCGCAGGGGCACATCGCTGCGCTCGATTGCCGCCACCCTCAACGCTGATGCAGTCCCAACGAAGCGAGGCGGCCGCTGGCACGCGTCCACGGTCAAGGGAGTGGTAGATCGACGGCGTTGGTACGAGAAGACGTTGCAGACCGTCTGAGAGGCTCACCGTACACGCCCGCACAGACGTGTATGACTACACATCAAAACAAGTAATCGTCCGGCATCGGGTGTGTCTACGTTGGCCTTTCCGCCTTCATCGACATGCTCCTCAGCTGCTGGTTGCGTCTGCTACGCAACAGGGGTCGCTGGTTCGACTCGGGCGTGCCATGCCGTTCACGCGAAATCATGAGCTGCTGCATGGCACGGAAGCCGGCTCCCAACTGCGCACCACGACAGCTGCTGGCGTAGCGTTTTCCCCATTCGTCGCCCGCTGCCAACGTATTGCCGTGGATCTTCGGTTTTGTACCTAGAAGAAAACCCAAATAAACGTCGGAAATCCTCAACGAGCCCTCAACGAACTCTCAACAGCTTTTTTCTAAAGTCAATCACAACAATATGTTAGCCGAATATTGGTGAGGCTCGGGTTAGCATCACGAAAAACCCGAAGATCTTGTCGCTAATTGCAACATAGGCACGCCAAAACCGACGACTCACCCAGCACGCCAAAACCGACGACTCACCCAAACCTGTCGGGAGTTCGGAGATTGGCGCTGATCGACGGGTTTGGCTGGAAATCCGAGTGATTCCGCGGCCGTTAATCGCAAAAAAACCTTCGAAATCAGCTGAATCACGAAGTCTCAAAAAATCGTCAAATTTCGGAGTGCCGATACCACAATATGTTAACTGCAGTTATATGAACGACTTACAGCCTCCCGTTTGCGTTCTGCGACGAAACTTTCGGTTGTCTTCGATCTAGCGGGGGTCCGGTTTTTTTGAGAGTTTGTTGAGACTTGGATGCTATGCTGCGCCTGACGCAAAATAAGGCGACTCGGCATGGCACCAAAAAACTACCGCTCACTGAGATTCCCGGCAGCGAAGCCGCGGACATTCAGTCACCACCGCTCGATGTGCTTTGCTGCGCAGCTCTTTTATCCGACCCACTCGGCTATAAGTTGCCATAACGTAACGACTTACAGCGTCCGGGCATGGCTCGACGCGGCCGGAATCTGCCAAAACGGCATCGATTGTGAGCTTGCAGCCCTCGACTGCGTGCCTCACGTCGACGTTTGGGGATTCACGGACGTCGATCGGGGACCTCCAATCGACATTAGAGAACTCCCAATTCTGGAAATGCGGGCCTTCAAGAGTCGTTTGAATGCCTGCGGCTGCCGTCTGCAGATCTCACATCGGGAGCTGCAGGTACCACACCGCCACCGTGAAGTTCACAAACGCCATTTGAGAACTCGCAATTTTGAAAAAAAGGGTTTGCAGTTGGCGATATCGGATTTCTTTTCCTGCGTTGTAAGCCCCCAATCGATTGCGTCAGCTCAGCAAACGATCGCTGTGTTTGGCCCTTTTGCCGCGCGATGCTATCAACGCGCGTGTTTGGCCCGAGCACCGCCCTCTGGAAATCACCCCAAGCTCGCTGGCGTTTTCCAGCGCTCGAGGAGCACTGACCTGCAAATCACCGCGGGTCGACAACTACTACTCAATACCAAGCACAGGAGGAAAAAGTGGCGTCATTTCCACGCAGAGAAGCAGATATAGCCGCACTAGCTGGGACAATGCTGCACGGACTTCAGGAAAACGGTCATGACTTTCCTGATAGCCCAGTGACTGTGGAGACACTCCAGGAAGCAGTTGCTCGCTACACGAGTGCAAAAGAGACCGCGGAGTCTGCGCAAGGAGCAGCCGCGATAGCGTTTGACGACAAACAGGATGCACTACAAGAACTCATCGACAAGATGAAGAGCATTCTGCGTTACGCGGAAATCGCGCATCGCGAAGACGAAGCCAAACTCAGGAACATCGGCTGGAGCGGAAAGAGAGATCCGGTCAAGCTGCAGCCGCCCGGTGCACCGCGGACGCTCGAAGTGAAGCGTGAAGGCCGCGGCTGGGTGTACCTGGATTGGAAGGCGCCCGCGGAAGGAGGCACGGTCTCGGCATATCGCGTGCTTACTCGTACCAGCGGTGACACGGAATGGAAAGAGGTTGTATTGTGTTTTGAATCCATGACCGTCCTGACCGAGCAACCGCAGAGCGTCGATCTCGAATACCAGGTGATCGCGATCAACAAGGCGGGCGAAAGTCTGCCGAGCAACCTGATCACGGTTGCCCTTTGACGTGATGCGGATTCTGTCTGCCGGTGTCTTCCCATTGCGCACCCTCCGTTCATTTCGCTCGACGGCAACACGCCGTGCATCGCGAAACCGGAACGCGCTCAGGGAACCACCGGCAGCTTATGAAAAGCGGTCAAATGCTTTCCCCCAGGCAGAGGGTTGAAACGTTGTTGCTTTCGCTTGTCAGCATCGTCGCGGAACTGTACGTGATGGACCTGATCTAGCCTACCAACTATTTTGGCCACCATTCGGTGCCTGTGTCGCGGACGGCGCTATTGAGCTTGCGGCTTGCAAATGGAAAACGGGGGATTGGTATGCCAGCAGAATCCAGCACCAAGGCGCTGCATTGGCTTCGCGGGATCGTGGATTGGGTGAAGCGGAGATTGGGAACGCTTCTGAGTGTTATACGACCAGGTCGACACGCTTGGAATGGTGCAGCGGTGGGACTGGCAGTCGGCACGGTCCTGATTCTCTTGGTCTACTTCTACGGTCTCGTTGTTGCGTCTGGGTTTGGACTCGGTCCATTGCTGGCTTTTTGCCTGTTGGTGGGTGTCACGATCCTCGCCGGTGTCGTTTTCCGCTGGCTGCTTGCGCTGACGATGCTGCTGCCGAGCGGGTACCGTTGGTCACTCTTGTTGTGTCTACCGCTACTCGTGCTGCTGTTCTTTCGAGTCGGCGGGTTTCTCGCCACCATGAGGCTCATCGTAGCCATAGTCGTTCCTGCCTCGTTGATCGGCGCCGCAGTCTGGGCGCTCGCTCGCAGCGGCATACGCGGAAAAACTCGCACTCAACGGGGTCTCACCGTTGGCGGACTCGTACTGGGACTCGTGGCTGCGGGGTTCGTCGTGCACTGGGTAGTCAAGGACGGCAGGGGCGCGGAGCCATACAGGAATGCCGCAGTCGAAGCTGATGCAAACGTCCCGAGTCTCGGTGAAACCGATCCATCACAGAGAGGTGACCACGGAGTGTTGACGCTCACCTACGGCAGCGGCACCGACCGGCATCGACCGGAATACGGTAGCGATGTCGATATCGTTACCGAGCCGGTGGACGGCTCTGCGTTCATCGATCAGTGGGACGGCTGGTCCGGCTGGGCGAGGACGCGTTATTGGGGGTTCGACGCAGAAGAGCTGCCGCTGCAGGGACGGGTGTGGTATCCAGACGGTGACGGTTCGTTCCCCTTGGTGCTCGTGGTGCACGGCAACCATGGAATGGAAGACTACTCAGATCCGGGCTACGACTATCTCGGTGAACTTCTCGCGAGTCGCGGGTTTTTCCTCGTTTCGGTCGACGAGAACTTCCTCAACAGCTCAATGGGGGATCTGTTGAGCGGCTTCGACGGCGGGCTGGATGAGGAGAACGACGCTCGCGGATGGCTGCTGCTCGAACACCTTCGTTTATGGAGGTCTTGGGCGCAGGATTCCGAAAGTCGGTTCTTTGAGAAGGTTGATATGGCAAACGTCGGGTTGATTGGGCACTCCCGCGGTGGTGAGGCAGTCGCCATAGCGGCCGCGTTCAACCAGCTTCCCTTTTACCCAGACGATGCCACGGTCGCGTTCGACTATGATTTCCAGATTCGTGCGGTCATAGCAATAGCGCCGGTCGACGGGCAGTACATGCCGGGAGAGCGCGGCACCGCTGTGGAGAACGTCAACTACTTCGTCCTTCACGGGGCCAACGATGGCGACGTGAGCTCGTTCAGCGGCCTGTCGCAGTATGAGAGAGTGAAGTTCAACGACGGACAGTACTGGTTCAAGGCTGCGCTATACGTGCTCGGAGCCAACCACGGCCAGTTTAATACGAGCTGGGGAAGAAGCGACGCCGGAGAGCCGTTCGGTCGCTTTCTCAACCTGCGTTCACTCATGCCCGCCGTAGAGCAGGAGCAGATAGCCGAGGTATACATCTCGGCGTTCCTCGAAGCGAGCCTGCGCGGCAACAGCGAATTGATCCCACTGTTTTGGGATCACCGCGGTGCGGGTGACTGGTTGCCCGAGACTGTCTACCTCCACCAGTTCGAAGACACTCGCTGCCGCTTCGTGAGCACCTACGAAGAGGATATCGACGTCACCACCGGCTCACTCGAAGGCACTCGCCATTCGACCGAGCACCTGACTCTGTGGCGGGAACAGCGGGTTCGACTGAAGCGCCGCCTCACGGAGACCAGCGCTGTGTACCTCGGCTGGGAAAGCGCCGGTGCGGAGGGTGCCGCGTCGTACACTGTCACCTTGCCGGACTCTCCGGCTCCTGACGATCCGCGGTCCGATCTGGTGGCTACCAGCAGCTTGGTTTTTGCACTTGCGGACGCGGACGAAGACCCCAATCCAGGTGACGAGGAGGACGGTGAGGAAGAGGACGAAGAGCAACCGGAGCCACTCGATCTCACAATCGAACTGTGGGATACCGCAGGGGAGGTTGCACGGCTGCCGCTGAGCGTCTTCTCGTTGCTTCAGCCACAGATCAAAGTGGACGTAGCCAAGTCGGAGTTCCTCGAATCCGGGAAAAAATCGGAGGTCGTCTTCCAAACCTTTGTATTCCCGCTGGCTCAGTTCCAGGCAGAGAACCCCGATCTGGACCTCAACACGCTTGAGCAGATTCGGTTCGTGTTCGACCGCTCTCCCAAGGGTGCGGTCGTTCTTGATAACGTGGGGTTTCGGCTGTGAGGAACAGATCCCGAGGCCCGACCGAATGTTAGAAACAATCCTGGATCTGGCTGCTGGGATCGACCGAATTCTGTGGGGACCATGGAC
>JBDGYW010000608.1:0-4451 GCA_039588935.1 Gemmatimonadota bacterium
CATAGGTGGCAACTAGAGTCTCCCCAGAGCGTTCCCCCTCTCCGGTTTACGGAGAGGGGGAAAGGGTTTAAGGCACCCTAATCTGATCTCCGAAGAACAGCGCGTTCAGGAAGAGCCTGTTCGTACCACGCCAATAACCACGGAAATTCGTGTTGTCCACCAATAGAACGACTGTGCCCCTGCCTAGCTGATCGGCAAGTACCGACGGAGATCCGCGCAACCGTTCACGGTTCGCCGGGGATACAAAGCCACTCAGGTGAGGGTCATCGTCTACCAGTCGGGCAACCGTGCTGTAGGCATTCGTACTGGGCGCGAAAAACGTATTGTGATCTCGCCAAATTGGCAGGAACCTGCGAGTGTAGCCAAAACCAAGCGGGTGGGTCACGTCGAGATCCGCCTCCCAAATCGAGCCGCCGATTGCCTGAGGTCCTTCGAAGTTGCGGGCGTCCTCGTAGTCGCGTCTTTCAGCCTCCTCTTCGGCGCTCTCATCCTCTTCGTCCGCGGGCCTCCCAAATCCGGGTTCATCGATGTTTGGAGTGAGTCCGTTCTGAGTTGCCCAGGCTGTCGCACCTCGTTGTGCGACAAGCGTCCCACCGCCGCGGATCCAGGCCTTCAAGGCTTCGAGCCGGTTGCCGGAGAACGCGCTCAGGTTGCCGGACACTAGCACGATGACGTCATAATCAGACAAGTTCGCGCGGCTCAAGTCGGTGACGTCCACTTTGGTCACTGGCATTGCAATCCGCTGGTCCAACAGGTGCCAGAGCTGCCCCACTTCGGATGAGGAGATGCCTTCACCCATTGGAATCAGGACACGCGGAGCTCGAACTGGCCTGAAGTTGCCGCTACCCAGATCGATGCCATCGCTCGAGTTGCCGGTCGTGGCACTGTGGATTGGGATATTGGCATTGCGAGCAGCCGCGGAAACCGCCGCGTGCACCGAGTCGGGGCTCAAATCCTGAGTGCTCACGGGAATCGAAATCGTTCCCCGTGGGAACGACATCGCTCCGCCTGTAGTCTGTATGGTAAATGGCATGTGCGCAGCCTCGGCCCTGACGCCTGCAGCTTGCATCGCCTGAAGAGCCCGAGGCGCGCCTGAGTTACTCCAGTCCATCAGGTACGCAATCCAACTCTGCTGAACGGGAGTGGCTGCACCTACTGCCGGAACCTCGGTAATCTGTGATCCGACCGGGAGTCGGCCGGTCCGCAATGCGAGATCAGGCATCCCGTATGCGAGGCTGATGGTCCAAGTGGAAGCGTCGTAGAAGACGCTGTCCGCAAACGTTTCGGTGCGCTCAAACACTGAGCGAGCCAGTCGGTACATCGGTTGGCTCGCCGGGACTACCCATGCACTCCCAGGCTCAAACGTGATGTGCTCGCCTTGTTGTGTCGATGCCAGCTCGTAGACTTCTATCCTGTGTCTGAGCAGCAGCTCGATGAACTCACGATTGAGCGTGTGATCGTTCGGGTCACCGAACACCCAGCCACTAATGTCGTATGCATCAGCCTCGCTGATGGCCGAGGCATAGAACTCTCGCTGATACTCGATCATCGTTTGGCGATTCTCGTTTGCGGCCTGTACCGTCGCCATTGCAGCGCGTAGCTGGTTTCTGATGGCGAAGGCAAAGGTGAGATCACCGTGATGCGAACTCTCCTGTACGTGAACCCTTGAACTTGCTTGCTCGAATAGAACTGCAATTCCACCCAAGAAAATCGGATATGAAGATCCGTATCCGGGATAGGTGTTGTCGAACACTTCACCGCTGAAATACAACGAGCCCATCTCGTCCATCACCTCTGTCCAGTATTCCGCAAAGGTCAAGGTGATATCAGTGTAGAGCCGCTCAGGCAGCAGAGGGTTCCACGTGCCCACTGGTTTTGTGGGTTCGAAGAAAAAGGAGCTGCTGGTACCCATCTCATGGTGGTCGGTTACGACGTGTGGGTGCCACTGATGATAGAAATCGATACGCGCCCTGCTTTCGGGATTCACCAGTGGGAACCAGTCACGATTTAGGTCGAACCAGTAGTGGTTGGTTCGTCCGCCCGGCCAGACTTCGTTGTGCTCCCTGTCGATCGGATCGGCCACGAACGGTTCTGCTCGGTTCATGTTCACCCAGAAGGCGTGCCTGTCTCTGCCATCCGGATTTAGGGTCGGTTCGATGTGGAAGACACCCTCGTTCAAATATCGGTCGATCTCCGGGCCCGTTCCCGCAACGAGCCAATATGCGGTGAGTATCCCCGCCTCTCCGCCCGAAGATTCGTTGCCGTGCACGTTGTATCCGAGGTGAGCGATCACGGGGAGGTCGCCGCTCGGCGATGAACTCGGGTCAAGGGAAGCCAGATGCTCCTGCCTGATCGCCTCCAGACGAGCATGATTTGCCGGCGATGTTACTGTCAGCACCGGCATGAATCTGTGCTCGTATGAAAGCCCAATCGATTGATATGTTGCACGATCGGAGAGACGTGCCAACTCCTGCATGTACGCCACGATCCTGTCCTGTCTGGTGTGGAACGTGCCGATCGGATAGCCAAGGAACTCTGCGGGTGATGGAATGCTCGCGTCGAACGTAGCTCCGTGTGGGAAGAAGTAATCGCTTTGCGCGTTGACAGGTTGAATTGTCACAGTCAGCAATACGATCACGAGAATGCCGAACGATATCGAGATCGAACCGACACGTCGATGTCTGAAGGGAAGACAGGTCATCGTGTGAATGTCCTCTAGAGTTAGTTGCGAATTGCCTTGAGTACTTCTCTCGTCAGATCCCAGCGGTTGAACCCTTGCCGCCCGTAGTCCAGTCCTCTCCGTACGATTACGAGGTTATGCGAAGGAACCACTACGACATACTGTCCGCGGTTTCCGGCGGTTGAATAAGCATCATGTGGTACATCTGTGCGATTGTCGGGTACGAGCCACCATTGGCCGCCGTACGCGTTGCCAATGTCGGCGGTAGCGGGAGCGGGCGTGCGCACGAACTCAATCCATTCTTCCGAAAGAAGTCTCTCGCCCTCCCACACTCCGTTCTGCAAGTAAAGCATGCCGAACCTCGCCAGGTCGCGCGGATTCGTGTATACCTGGCTGCTCAGTATGAAATCGCCAAACCGGTCCACGGAAAGGAAGGTGTTGCGCATGCCGAGCTTATCCAGCAGTGCTGCGCGCGGATATTCCATGTATGTCTGTGGATCACCGAGCGCCAGTTTCATTGCGTATACGGCGAGAATTGTGTCGTAATTCTCGTAATCCCAAAAGGTGCCTGGTTCGTGAATCAGGCCACGATCTAGCGCGCCATTGACCGAGCTGGCCCCGGCCCAGTATGACAACCCTGACCCTGTGGCGTATTCCATTCCGCGGCTGTCCACCGTATACAGTCCGCTGGACATGTTGAGAACATGTCGCAGCGTGATTTGGTTGCGCGGGTCGAATTCAGGCGTACGCGACTGCGGAAGCCACTCGATTCCGAGCGGTTCGTCGAGTGCCATTCGCCCCTCGTCAACAAGCATCCCGATGAGGGTGACGCCGATGCTCTTTGCGGTTGACCATGTGCGAGTCTTCGTCGAGATGTCGAATCCCGGCGCGTACCTCTCGTGAATGATCTGGTCGCCGTGGACAATCAAAAGGCTCAGCGTGACTTGCTCGGGAGATTCTCGTTCGAAGGCCCAGTCTGAAGCGGCCGCGAGCGCGTCTGCGTCCACTCCCCTCGGCAGTGATCTCTCTTCCACGAGATCGCCCATCGGCCACGGCATTGATGCCGGATCTCCCGGAGGAGGAGGCGTAGTCAGGATCGGCAGGCTTTCAATGTCCACGTAGGTTTGGTCGGGTGCCATGATTACGCAGCCAAGGCCTTCGCGGAAGGCGGAACGCATGACGGGAGTGCCGCCCGGCACACCGATTGCCACTGCCTTGCGATCCCAGTCCACATCGTGTTCGACAGCGCGTCCCGTACCGACCGCGTGTCTAGTGTAGGCGAGTTCTTGTGCCAACACCTGCTCAACGGTGCGATTGGAGGTGAACAAACCGTTGCACATGATGAGGGACTGGAGTCCGTTTTGAACCATGTCACGGTTGAACCTGAAGTAATCGTACGATTCCTCTTGCTGCGCGCTGGCGATAGCCGGCAGAACCAGCGCGAGCGCTACGAGTGGGGCTAGCATGCGTCTCATAAAGGACCTACCTGAATTGTGTTTGGTGGCGGAACAGGTAAGTCAAACCTAAGGATTGGATCGTTGATTCGATAGCGGCGTCCGTGTCTTGAAGTTTCGGTCCGGAGATGGAGGTTTACTGGAGAACCACCGACGAGAGGATGTGCCCAATGATCCCGAGACTTCCCGGAATACTTCTTGTGTTGATAGTGTGTACGATCCCCGTACGTGTGGTATCACAGACATCGTTCCGCCAGACACAGGCCGACGACTACACTCGCTACGAGTTGTTGGCGCCCGAATCCCAGAGCTTTCGG
>JBDGYW010000609.1:0-4448 GCA_039588935.1 Gemmatimonadota bacterium
TGGATATCTACGCTGCAGGAGATGTGGCAGAACACCGCGGCGCGTCGTACGGTATATGGCCGGTGGCATTTGCCCAGGGAGTGACGGCGGGCATCAACGCCGCAGGGGGAGATGCCGAGTACGTTCCTTTCCCTCCGTCCAACCGTCTCAAGGTCATGGACGTAGATGTCTTCAGTATCGGCGCGTTCGAACAGACCGACGCCAGTTTCGAAGTGTTCGAAGAATGCGACGCAAACACGTTCAAGCGTCTATTGACGCGCGACGGACGGTTGCTAGGAGCGGTGTTGTATGGAGACACCTCCGCGGCGGGACCGATCAAGGATGCGGTCGAGCGAGGGACACAACTGCTGGAAGCAACAGCTCTGCTCGAGAGTCTTCCGGCGTTCGCTCAATTCATCGGCGTCGGATGAACTAACAAAGAAGCAACCTCAACGAGTGAGTCAATTACCGCTGGAGCACTCATGATCCGTCGACTAGGTCTGCTCGGTACATGTGCACTATTGGCAGCGATCACATTGCCTGCGATGGGCTTTGCACAGCCGACCCCCCCCTACACAAACCCCACCGACCCGACAATCCTCGAGAAACTCGAGGAATGGCGCGACCAAAAGTTCGGCCTGCTGATGCACTGGGGACTCTACGCGCAGTTGGGCATTGTCGAGTCGTGGGCGCTGTGTTCTGAGGATCAGCCGTTCCAGGACCGTGGCGGCATGCCGTATGTCGAGTTCAAGCAGATGTACTTCGACCTAATCAGAGAATTCAACCCGACCGAGTTCGACCCAGAGCCGTGGGCGACTGCGGCAAGGGATGCGGGTATGCGCTACGTGGTGTTCACGACCAAACACCACGACGGTTTCAGTATGTGGGACACTGAGCAAACCGACTTTCGCATCACCGGGCCTTACAGTCCATTCCATGAACACCCACGGGCGAATGTGGCCAAAGAGGTCTTTGACGCGTTTCGCGATCAGGACTTTATGATAGGAGCGTATTTCTCGAAGGCGGACTGGCATCACCCCGATTACTGGTCTCCGCTCTGGGCTACACCGAATCGCAACAACAACTACGACATCCGCAAATATCCTGAAAAGTGGCAGTCGTTCCGCGACTTCACTTTCAATCAGATCGAAGAGTTGATGACCGAGATGGGCCGGATCGACGTCCTCTGGCTAGACGGCGGTTGGGTGCGACCCGATTCAACCATCAACGACGAGGTTCGCTCTTGGGGATTCGACATCGCCGAGTGGGAGCAAGACATCGACATGCCACGCATCGCAACTATGGCGAGGTCGCATCAACCAGGCTTATTGGTCGTCGATAGGACGGTGCACGGTGAGTACGAGAACTACCGCACCCCCGAACAGCGTGTTCCCCCTGCGGCACTCGACTTTCCGTGGGAAACCAACATGACGATGACCCAGAGTTGGGGCCACAACAACGATCCTGACTACAAGGACTCGGAGTTCCTGATCCACACGCTGATCGACGTCGTCTCGAAGGGCGGCAACTACTTGCTGAACGTGGCACCGACACCGGAGGGCACGTTTGAAGACACAGCGTACGAACGGCTCGCCGAGATCGGCCGCTGGATGAGTATCAACGGCGAGGGCATCTACTCAACGCGTCCGTATTCGACGTTTGGAGAGGGAGAGAACCTGCGGTTCACCCAGACCAAGGACTCGCGCTACCTGTACGTGTTTGCGTTGGAGTGGCCGGGTGAAGTTCTTTCTGTCCGGTCAGTTGCCGGAATGCCGGTCGGCGAGGTCGTAATGCTTGGTTCGGACAATCCTGTCGAATGGTCAGAGAATGAGACTGGTTTGCACATACAGATCCCGCAGGAGTTGAGAGGCGTTGGCGACTTTGCCTGGACCTTTCGCGTTGAACGCAACATCCCCCAAGGAGCAGATCCGCGATGAGAAGAATCCTCTTCCTCCTATTCTGTTTTCCAATGGCCGGCCTCGAGGCACAGCAGAACGACTGGGAGAATGAACAGGTCTTCGGGATCAATAAGGAACCCGCTCACAACACATACGTTCCCTACGCATCGTTGGACCAGGCGATTGCGGACGTAGCTGAGAATTCACCATACCAGATCTCGCTGAATGGAACATGGAAGTTCAACTGGGTCAGACACCCGGATCTGCGTCCAACTGACTTCTACGATCCCGATTTCGACGTGACCTACTGGGACGATCTTCCCGTTCCGTCGAACTGGCAACTGCACGGGTACGGCAAACCGATCTACTCGAACGTGACCTATCCGTTCGCCAAGGATTGGCCGCGGATCATGACCGAGGTGCCGGCCGACTGGACAAAGTCAGAGCTGCCGAATCCGGTGGGTTCCTACCGGCGCGACTTCGAGATCCCTGCCGATTGGGAGGGCAAGGAGATCTTCCTGCATTTCGCGGGCGTGCAGAGTGCGATGTACGTGTGGGTCAATGGCCAGCGCATCGGATACAGCCAGGGTTCGATGACCCCTGCCGAGTTCGACATTACGTCCTACGTCCGAGCCGGCACAAACGTGTTGGCTGTTGAGGTTTACCGCTGGAGTGACGGCAGTTATCTGGAGGATCAGGACTTCTGGCGGTTGAGCGGTATCTACCGCGATGTGTTTCTCTATGCCACCCCCAGGCTTCACGTTCGGGATTTCTTCCTCCGCTCGCAGCTGTCGGCTGATTTCCTGAATGCCGAGCTGATTCTCGATGCCAAGATACGCAACTACGGTCGCGTGAGGGTGCGGGACGCATTTCTCGATCTGTACCTGCTGGCTGAAGGGGAATCGCCCGCGGAACCGCTGCTCTCTATTCCGGTCACAAACATGTCGTCGGGTGAACGGACCTTTTCCCATTCGGCGACGGTCGATACTCCCCAACTCTGGTCGGCCGAGACTCCTCAACTCTACCGGGTTATCGTGGTCCTCAGGAACGGCGATGGGAATGCCGCCGAGGTGTTGGGCACTCGGTTCGGTTTCCGCAGCATCGATATAAGAGATCAGCAATTGTGGGTGAATGGTCAGAGCGTGTTGCTGAAGGGCGCGAACCGCCACGAGATCGACCCTTTCAACGGCCGCGCGGTCTCGCTCGAGAGTATGATCGAAGACATCACCCTGATGAAGCGGCACAACCTCAACCTCGTGCGTACGAGCCACTATCCCAACCATCCCGACTAGTACAAGCTCTGCGACGAGTACGGGCTGTACGTGATCGACGAAGCCAACATCGAATCGCACGGCTACGGTTACGGCGAAGCGTCACTCGGCCACCAGCCCGAGTGGGAGGCCGCGCACGTGGATCGTGTGGTGAGTATGGTGGAGCGCGACAAGAACCACGCGAGCGTGATAATCTGGTCGCTTGGCAACGAGGCGGGCCCGGGCGCGAACTTCGACGCGAGCATCGCCGCTCTGAGAGGAATCGACAGCTCGCGGCCCGTTCACTACGAGCGCTACAACGACATCGCCGACATCGAATCGGTGATGTACCCCAGAGTTGAATGGCTCGAGGAGCGGGGCAGGGAAACGGACAACCCCAAGCCGTTCCTCATGTGCGAGTACGCTCACGCCATGGGCAACGCGGTCGGCAACCTCCAGGAGTACTGGGATGTGATCGAGCGGTACCCGCGGTTGATTGGTGGGGCTGTCTGGGATTGGGTGGATCAAGGGTTGGCGATTCCGGTTCCGGGCAGAGAAGACGAGTACTTCTTCGGTTACGGCAGCGACTTCGGTGATCTGCCAAACGACTACAACTTCTGCATGAACGGGCTGACTACGCCAGACCGCCAGGTCACGCCGAAGATGCTCGAGGTCAAGAAGGTCTATCAGTACATCGGCATCGCCGATGACGACCTAACGAACAACTCGGTGCGGATCGAGAACAAGTACCAGTTTCTCAATCTCGAGCAATTTGATGCCTCGTGGTCGTTGCTCGAAGATGGCACTGTGATACAGGGAGGCGGTCTTCCCGCTATCGACCTGGAGCCGGGCGCCGTGACGACGATGCACATTCCATTTCACCATACCGAGATCGCCGCGGGCGCCGAATATTGGCTGCGCGTGGAGTTCGCGTTGCGGACCGATGAACTGTGGGCCCCAAGGGGGCACGTTGTGGCGTGGGAACAGATGCCGTTTTCTCTTCCGACTGTGGCCCGGCCGGAGGTCGAATCCGAATCCATTGGTGCAGTACTGTTCGAGGAAGTGAACGGTCTTGTGACCATCCGCGGCCAGAACTTCGAGTTCGTCTTCGACAAGACGCTCGGCACGATCGGGCGACTCGTTTACGGCACCAATGAGGTGATTGGCACACCGGAGCGGGCAGTGCTATCGCAGTCCAATCGCGCCCCCAGTGGGCGTGGGCCAGCAGGACCGGTAAACGGCCCAATGCCCAACTTCTTCCGGGCTCCGGTGGACAATGACCATCAGTTCGGACAGGGTGTCGGGCCAAAGTGGATCGAGA
>JBDGYW010000610.1:0-4443 GCA_039588935.1 Gemmatimonadota bacterium
GAACTCTTCGGGGGTCGGGCCGGCGAGCACTTCGAAATGGCGGTTGGCAAGGGTGATGTTGCCATCCAGATCCTTTGTGGAAATGAGGGCAGGTGAGTGGTCCACAATGGCCCGAAGCTTGGCCTCGCTAGCGCGCAACTCCTCCTCTGCACGCCTGCGGTCGGTAATGTCGCGATCCACGCCTCGAAACCCAACCAAATCCCCCGTAGCGTCCAGAATGGGAACCGCATTGCTCTCGAGAAACCGCCAGCTACCGTCCTTGTGTCGCCACCGGAGGAGAAGATTCGACCAACCTCGCTTTTCTGCAATGAATCCCGGTAGCCTGTCCTCGACTGTACGCCTGTCGTCGCTCTGCATGAAGCCGAGGCTGCGTTTTCCGATCAACTCGTCAGGACGATATCCGAGGATGGCCTCAATCGCGGGATTACAGTAGGTATGCCTAGCGTCCAAATCGATGGCCCAAATCCAGTCCCTGGACGTTTCGACAAGAGCGCGAACTGTCTGCTCACTCTCTCGGAGCGCCTCCTGAGTTCGCTTGCGTTCGGTGATGTCTACGGACGACGACATCAGACCGATCGGGCGTCCCTCATTGTTGTGGACCATGGCCGCTGATACCTGTACATCGAAAAGGCTGCCGTCCCTCTTACGAGCCTGTATCTCGTCGGACCATTTCCCCTGGTGCTGCAGCGCGTCCATGATCTCATCCAGCCGCTCTTCCACCATCCAGAAGTCCGGGAACGGGCGTCCCAACACCTCCCCGGGATCGCCGAATCCCCACGTTTGGAGAAAAGCCGGATTCACGTAAGTCATTCTGCCGCCCAGATCCGCCGTACCAATTGCGTTCGAGGCCGACTCGATGATGTAATCCTTCTGCTGTAGCGCCTCCTCCGCCTTCTGGCGCTCAGTGATGTCTCTGATGATGCCAAGTCCCCCGATGACCTCGCCTGAGTCGTCACATATGGGAGAGTAGTAACCTTCAAAGAAGCCTTCGTTACCTGTTTCGGACACGACGTATCGTCTGTTCCTGGCGACAACCGCTTTCCCCGCCAGAGCGTCGTAGAAGAACTTGTCGTCACCTGTTTCCACCAGGAATGGAAATACGTCAAAGGCGTTCCTGCCGATGATGTGCTCAGCGTGGATACCAGAGATGCGCTCCATTCCCGCGTTCCAGATGCTGTACAGACAGTTGCGATCAAAGGCGAGAATACCGTCGACGCTGCTTGCGATGAGTCGTTCCGAGAGCAACTTCTCACGGCGAAGCGCATCCTCGGCCCGTTGGCGCTCTGTAATCTCCTGTTTGAGATTCGCGTTGAGCTCGCGGAGCTCGGTTGTACGCTCGTCGACCAGCTGCTCGAGATGCTCACGGTAGGCCGCCAACTCTTCCTCGGCCCGCCTTCGCTCGCTGATGTCCTGTCCAAGATTGATCACCGTTCCATCGGGCAGCTGGAAGTTGGCCCACAAGGTGGTTCGTTCTGCACCTTCTTTGGTTAGAGGGTGCCATTCGCGAAAGGCCTCGCCGGGCGTTGCGGTGACGGATTTCACTACCTCGTCCCGAACCTGAGGGTCCGGGTAGAACAAGGAGAGGGGATCATCATGGGCATTGAGCTCTGCCATGGTCCAGCCAAAGGTCCGCTCACACTCTCTGTTCCACAGAATGCAGCGGCCATCCTCGTCGAATGCGTCCATCATGAGAGGGGCATACTCATGGATGGCCCGGAAACGCGCCTCACTCGTCCTCAACGCTGCGGCGGTCTGCTCGTGCTCGGCATTGCTTCTTTCGAGTTCGTCAACGCGCCGCCGCAGTTTTTGAACTTCGTCAAGAAGCTGCGGCTTGGTCTTGTCATTGTCGCCTAGCATGGCGCACCTCCCGGCTATCGCTCTGTCGTTCGCGCAAGGAATCCGGCGGCTCGGCTGGGTTGCTTCAGTACGCGTTCGACATGGAGAGAATTAGATGGCAAGCAGCCGCAAGCCCAGCGGAGCCGATGAACTTACCCGGTTGAAATGGCATGTCCGCCAGCGGATTGTAGTTGCTTCGTTGCACTGAGTATCTTTCGACGCGTATGCCATTGCGGGAGCGGCGACACGGGAGCGAGGTGCTGATAACGGTCGTTCCATATCAGCTGCGTTTCTTGAATGGCCGATGGATCATAGCCAAATGAACCAGGAAAGGGGGTGAAATTCCCCACAGCGCGGTCGGCTGCTCGGTTGCAGCCTGTCGAGGGGAGATGACGGCACCCCCCTCCCCCTCCGAACCGCTGGTACAGCTGATTACACCAAACTATGTGTGGGGACTCTGTGGGGGATTTGCACGAACGAGCCCAATCCAGCTCAAGAAATTTTTTCAGCCTAATTCCACAACATCCCAAGAACATTGAGAACCCCCCGATCCCCGGATCACGCTCATAACCCGGAGGTCGGGGGTTCGAATCCCTCCCCCGCTACCAAACATGAGAGCCGCCGAGGTCACCTCGGCGGCTCGTTTCGTTCTTGGGTGATTAGAGCTCGAATGCCGCTCGCCGAATGGGGACGCATGCGCTTCACGGCGGAATGCCCGTGTGAACTCGCGACTCACGCCGTCTTCGCGTGCTCTTCACGGGCAGGCCGCCGATCGCCACACCGAGGCCCTTCAACAGCTCGCAGGAGCCTTCGCGCTATCCTGCCTCAGCATGGCACGCAAGAAGAGAAGGTCCAGCCAGAAGCCGCAGCTGCTCAAGCACTAACATAGGGGGTGCACCAACACTGGGAGCAGGTCAGTGGGCTGGAGGTGAACGGCCGGTTCGTTGGGCGCCTGCGAATGGAGGCTTGCGTGAGGACTATCGGTCTTCTCGGCGGAATGAGCTGGGAGTCAACTGTCCCTTACTACCAGATTATCAACCGCACCATCGCAGAGAAACTCGGCGGCCTTCATTCCGCCAACCTCCTCCTCTACAGCGTGGATTTCGCAGAGGTCGAGAGCCTGCAACACGCCAATCGCTGGGTCGAGGCAGGTTCACTGCTTACAGATGCTGCGCTTACGCTTCAGAGCGCCGGAGCCGACTTCCTTGTGCTCTGCACGAACACGATGCACCGCGTTGCGCCAGACATCGAGGCACGCATTCAGATTCCGCTGCTCCATATCGCGGATCCGACAGCTCAGGCTATCCGGGCGTCTAGCTTATCAACCGTCGGCCTCCTTGGTACCAGGTTCACTATGGAGCAAGATTTCTACCGCGGCCGACTCGAGAGCAAGTTCGGTCTGACCGTTCACGTGCCCGAGGCGGACTCACGCAGACTTGTGCATGAAGTCATCTACTCGGAGCTTTGCCGAGGCGTTATCTCCGAGTCCTCTCGGGAGGGCTTCCAGCAAATCGTCTCCGAGCTTGTTGGCATGGGGGCGGAGGCGGTTGTTCTCGGCTGCACCGAAATCGGCCTTCTTGTCCAGCCCGGAGACGTTTCGGTGCCGCTCTTCGACACCACTGAACTTCACGCGAAAGCAGCGGGTTTGCTCGCGCTCGATGGGCTCGCAGGCGCCTGACAAGCAACCGTGATCTTCTTCCAAGGGATCAAGGCCGCCAGGCGACTCGTTCTCGTGCGATGGCGTTGAGGATGGTCAGGCGCTTGCGGGCGAGGGCGACGAAGGCGAGCTTGGGTGAGCCGTTCTACCGGCAGAGATTCGGCCATCAGCCGGGTTGCGCCCCCGTGTAATCGCGGGCGTCTACTCTGCTGCGCCTTCGAGCGCGCGCAGTGCGTCTTGCATAGCCGAGCGCACGCTCTCGACGTGCGCGTCGAGATCCTCGAGTTGCCAGTCGGTGGTGCCGATGGGTGGGAGAAACCGGACCCGTAAGACACCCGGCACGGGCAGCCAGCGGTGTCTAGGCCAGACCTCGTAGGCCCCGCTCGCCACCACCGGAAAGATCGGGATGCCAGCTTCCACGGCCAGGTGAAACGCACCCTTCTTGAAAGCCTGCATCGAGCCATTGTGCGAGCGGGTTCCCTCAGGTGCCATGCAGATCGACAGCCGCTCACGCTGCACCCGCTCAAGCACCCCCCCGAGGGTCCGGCGTGCGGCTTCCGAGTTCGAGCGGTCGATGCGACCGAAGCGAAGCGCCCACCACGCCATGTTGATGCCCGGGTAGTAGATGAACTCGCGCTTGCCAAGGGGCATAGCGGCCGGTGGCAAGATGAGCGCGCCCCAGATGGCGTCGAAGGTGCTCGGGTGGTTGATTATCACTACGCGCGCCATGCGGTCGCGCAGTGTCGATGGGTTATCGTAGATGACGCACACGCCGCTCAGGCCGAGCAACACGCGCGCCCATCCATGAGCCGCGGGCGCCACCAGCTCGTGCGACCAACGGCGCAGTGTAATGATGCTGAGCGCGAGGAGGCCTGTGCAGTAGATGACGGTGAAGCACCAGCCTACGAGCAGCGCCACGAGGCCGCGCGCAATCTGCACCACGCCGGGCC
>JBDGYW010000611.1:0-7350 GCA_039588935.1 Gemmatimonadota bacterium
TCGATCAACGCGGCCGGGTGGACTCAACGAAGAGGCCCTGAACCGGTGAACAGCACATGGGAAGTCGAAAGCTGGCCGCCGGCCACCTGAATATCCCCTGAGCGGCCATCCTCAAGTACCAACCGGTAGAACCCTCGTAGGTCCAGATTGCATGGCCCGCTCGGCAGATAGAAATCACCTTCCCACGTTCCGTGTCCTGTCCGATCTGCAGTCACGTTCAGGGACACTTCAACACCGTTCAGAATCACGTTGTCCCCGTCCAAGATACTGCCTCTGACGGGCTCCATGGTCTACTCCCCCTTCTTCACGATCAAGTACACCGGATCACAGCCAAACATCTCAGAGGTCGGGCGGTCATGGTCCTCCCCTTTGAGTGTTCCGCGGCAAAGGTACGGCCAGAATCACGGGGCGGTAAGAGGAATGCGTCGAGGGGTCAGAAGACCGACCCTTGGCGTGACCAAACGAAAGCCCCGAACGCCGCGTGACGCTCGGGGCTCCAAGGTGCCATTCAGCTAATACTGCGAGCAGCTTCTTGACTCACGGCAATGCGGCAATGATCTCTCGATACTCGTCCTCGGTAAAGGCACGTAGCGTCTCGGTCCGGACAGCGCCCGCCCCACCAATTATGAAGGCCAACTTCGCCACCGTTGCATCGTCGGGTGCCTCTGATACCACGACAGCGTCGTACTGTCCCATCACCGTGTAGAACTCCTTTATCTCCGCTCCCATTTTCCGAAACGCCTCCTTTGCCGCATCAAGACGGGCTGGGCTTTCTTTGATGTTCTCGACGCCTTGTTGAGTGAAGTGAAGCAGTGTGATGTACGTCGCCATGATACAGCCTCCTGAATTGGGTCCTTGATTGGCCGCCTAATCGTTCGTGTGTGTGGTCTGTCAGCCTCGTCGTCGGGCGGGCGTCTACTGCGGCGTCGAAGTACGGCGTCTACTACGGCGTCAGTCAGGCGGCGGGACCACAAGGCCACCGGCGCGATGTGTGGCGTAGCCACAGATACGTCTAGTGCGTTTTCGGGGCACGAGGGTACGTAGGTGGGACATTCGTCTTCGGCCATATGTGAGATCCTGGAAAATCCGGACACCAAACTCGGTTAGTAGTCTACAGACACAACAAGCGACCCCGGCTAAACCAAAGTCGCTCTTGCATTTAGAAGGTTGCCCCGCCAGGGCTCGTTGCGAAGCAGACGCGCGTGGGGTGGGTGGGCGGAGGGTGCGTTCACCTGGACTCTTCTGATCCAGAGTCAGGAGCGCACCGCACGTATGTGGATAGGTCGGATCGCGGCGATAGCGGCGGCATTGGCCCAAGAACATTTTGCTACCTGCCGTGGCCGAACTCGTTTCCGGAGTCCGACGGTCGCACAATCTTCCCGCGTACCGCCTCCGCGTAGCGTTCTGGTATAACACCCATGCCTCACTCGCACTGAAGCGCCGGGTTCAACAGGCGGAGGGCGTTGGCCTGACAGAGTTGAGAGAGGAACAACTAACGAAACAATCAGAGCCGCAGTGAAGACGCGCATTGCAATTCCCAGTGAGTCATGATGTGCCCGAGCTTAAAGGGCCAAAGACAAGCAACAGTCGAGCAAGCAATCACACCCTATGGTCCGCGGCATCGTCGTCGGGCGGGCGTCTAATACGGCATCAGTCAGGCGGCGGGGCCTAGGGCCACCGACACGTTTCACTTCACGTTTGGGATAGCGCCATAGGCACCGGGAGTCAACTGGCAGTTGCCAGTATCGAGGTGCTCTCCGCAAGGGCAATCGAATGGGTCGCCCTTGCTTCCCAGAATACTGCTAGGTGCAGGGCGCCATCGCAGCATCAGAATGCGAACAGTCGCAATGCCGCGATCCCAGCGATCGTATTACCAGTGACTGTTTCGTCCGAGCTCTCGTACGACATGAACTCTAGCCTGAAACGACCACCGAAAGTGAATGCCACGTTCTTCGCCACAAAGACGTCGACTCCCCCGGTCAAGATGACTTCAGTCTCTTTCACTACATCCGATAAGGTCGAGTATTGTAAAGCTGCGGTCGCGAACGGAACCGATTTCTTACCAGGGCCACCCCACCAATAACCTACTGAGGGACCGACAAGAATGTATGTGTCGGTATCGCCGCCCCAAGAAGTGTTGCGCCCCCCGAGCGACCCACCTACCGCAAAATTGGGACTAACAAAGAACATTACACCGCCGCTGACTCCCAAGCTCGTGCGGGTCTCGTCTCCCGTTAACTCGCCACTCTCGGCGTAGAAAGTGGCTGAACCAGTTAGGATTATCGAACCCTTGTCGGTAGCGAACGTGGCCTGCGCGCATACCTGTGTGGTGAGTATGGCTACGAATGCCATGCTGCCCAAGAAGTGCTTTATCATCGTCAACTCCATTTCCGCAGGGCTGCCGGTCGCGAGACTGTAAGATCTCTATTATTGGATGATTGGCGATCCGTACAGCTACCTGGACATTGGTCAAAAAACCCAGGCGCGAAATCCAACACCTAGGAATATCTCCGTTCCGTTGAGGGTTGCATCTGACCCTTCCCGCGACCGCATCTTCTGCTCAAAGGTGAGCGCAGGCCCGATGGAAATGTTGTCAAATATCATGACGTCAACGCCCGCAATGAACTTCAGCGCAACCTGCGTGAAAGCATCCGACACACTAATGAAGTCCGTGCTGAACTCGATGAATGGAAAAGTCTTGCTTTCCGCTGTGCCAAAGTGGTAGCTGATCGAAGGGCCGATTCCTATCTGAGTGTCTGTACCTGAACCTGCCGACGAGGTGAGGATTCGGAGAGTTCCACCAATCGCTACATGTGGGGCAACGAAATACGCGAGTCCCGGTGCCAACGATATTTGGGTAACCCGGCTGGCACGCGCCTCACCGCCTGCGCTCAGGATACTAGCACTTCCTCTGACTATCATGCTCCCTTTGTCAACGGCGTACTCCTGTGCAGTCACAACAGAGGGAAGAGTGAGGACGAGCAACGGTAGGATCTTGAGGATGAGCCGCATAGTTGGTCCTCCTGTGGCTTAGAGAAGGAGAGGTGACTCCAGCGACGCCGTCAACCGGCCACCGCTTTCCAGCAAGAGTACTAATAAGGACAAGAATGCACGCCGTGTGTGATGGCAGGATTAACTCAGCGTGAGATTCTCTTAACGAGATGGCAGCTTGCTGATAACTGTGCGATACTCGGCAGAGACGGAGCCGACTCAGCGCCGACCCTGTTTGTGGAGGTCCCGAGCGCAGCGTTACGCGCTTGGGTGGTTCGACGATTGACGACTAGAACGATATCGCTGCACTGAGGCCGAAGCGAGCGTTCCCATGTACCAGCATTGTCACCGCGGGCTTCACTTGAAGTGGTCCGAGATCTAGAGCACGATTGTAGTTATGGGCGTCGTTCACGGCGGTTACCACGCCCCATATGCCATTGGCCAGTAGCAAAAGTCCACCACCTAACAGCACTCCATACTCCGCTGCTTCCGCTTCGCCACCATCCTTGTTCGCAAAGTGCAGCCCCACTATGGTAGCGCCGACGACAATGGGAATAGCGGCAAGGTGACGTATGCCGTGGCCTGTATTGTGGGCGTAGAGGGAACCCACAACTGGTAGTACGAAACTCAAGAAACCAGCGAGCGGTGCACTCTTTTCACCCGGGCGCTGGAATAGGGAAGGATGAATCGTCGTCTCGAAAGTCCACGCATTGAACAAGACCGATGTCCGTTCTGCCGCTTGCTCGAGCACATCAAGTTCATTTGGCGGTGGTTGCTGCGCCGAGAGAGTCGATAAAGGAACGACTAACGAAACAATCAGAGCCGCAGTGAAGACGCGCATCGCAATTTCCAGTGAGTCAAGATGTGCCCGAGTCTAAAGGGCCAAAGACAAGCACCAGTCGAGCAAGCAATCACACCCTATGGTCCGCGGTCTCGTCGTCGGGCGGGCGTCTACTGCGGCGTCAAATTACGCCGTCTACTGCGGCGTCAGTCAGGACACGGGGCCACGAAGGCCACCGGCGCAATACCTCTGTTTTGGTGCAGATCGGTGTCGTGGACGCTAATATCCGGCGCTATCGCTGATTCCGGTAGTGCTTTGTTGGGGCACGAGGGTGCGTTGGTGGGACATTCGAATCGGCGTAGTGTTCTTCAAGGTCAGAGATCTATGTCCCGGTCCTGGAGCCGGTTGATCGGGTTGTGCTGTTCGAGGAAATCCGGTTCTTTGGCGCCCCCGACCAAGAAGTTGGTCAGCATCCGTGTGAGTTGCACACCGATGACAAATACGACTATAGGCGCCACGACCCCCGCGTATCGCCTTCGATAAACCAGAACGCCAAGCCAGCCAGCACAACCGTAACAACATATCCATGCACCAGCACGACCCACCGCATCCATTTGGCTCGCCCCCACTTCACTGGGACATATTCACAATAGGGGCAGCCCGCACATGCAACGGCGTAGCGTTTGCCGCATTCCGGGCACTCACGCGTCATCTCGCTCATGTCCACCGCATAGAATGGCAGCCCTTATTGCCGATGTCCAGCAGCAATTGCCCTGCCCGTAACGCGGTCGCGGCAACGACGTGCTGGAATCGCCTCTAAGCCCCGATCGTCTCCGGGAATGGTAAGTGTTGGCCAACCGCTCGAGCAGTTCTCACGCGCTCAATCTACTCGTGGACGCTGTGGTCTAAAAGAAATCCGAGCACCGCGTGACGCCCGGGGCCGATGGCCGACGGGCTGATCCAACTAGCCGCTCAGTTGTGCGATGATCTTCTGCGCAGCCGCGATTAAAGCGTCTGCGTCAGCCTCGCTGATGCGGTTTCCTCGTTGCGCTTCAACGGCATTGATAAGTGCATGAAGAGCGTTTATCGCCGCCACATCGTTGTTTTCATTGATGTCCTCAAGGGCCCGCATCCAACGAAACCTGGTACGGCAGGATGGCGCGGGTTGGTCACTGAAAGAACCGAAGACTCCGAGGGCACGTCGGACGGTTACCATTCCCAAGACTGTGCTCACCACTCTGAAGTACCATCGCAGGGAACAGGTCGAGGAGCGCGTGAAGGCTGGTCCCGATTACGAAAACAACGGCCTCGTGTTCGCCGCATCGAACGGCAGTCCACTCGACTGGAAGGCTGTGGCTCCACGCCACTTCAGACCAATCCTCGAACGGGCGAAGATCACCGGGCTGAGACCGTACGATTTGCGGCACACGTGTGCCACGCTGCTGCTGGGATCCGGAGAGAACGTGAAGGTCGTATCGGAACGCCGCAGCAAGCTGCCGATCGTCTCGAGGCCATCCTGTTTCAGGGCGGCTAGGCAAGAAGTCCCTGTACCAGCACTATCTCCGCCGGGGAAAAACTACCCCACCCCTGTCGACACGCTCGAGAATCTGTTTCGACCCCCCCCAGGGCGCCTCGATATCGGGGCGGGTGCGTGTGCGAGTTGACTGGGACCGACCACGCCTCATTGCACCGTCCCCTGCGAGGCACAGCCCATTTTTTTTCATCCGCTCGGCTTTGGGAACACCGCGGAGAACCCGCACATCGGGCAGCCTCTGTCTATCATCGTGTAGCCTCACCGTTTGAGTTGGCTCACGATAGCGCCGAGCGTGACGAAGGCCCGTACCAGAATCGCGTGACGTGGGGCGAATCTGTGCGGGGTGCCGTTGCGGCGGGGCGACCACAGACCCTTGTAGACGCTGAACGGAATGTCGTTCATCACAAACCACGCCGTTCGAGCTGACAACAGGCACATCGGAAGCCTCATCCGCGCGGCTGGACAGCTCCAATACCGAGGGGCATACTTGGGTGAGGCGGGGAAATAGATTCCTATTGTGAGGAGCTAACCGTGTCGCAGACCGACCCCCTGCGTGCGGGTCTCGAAAAGGCGCTTGGCACTCAGTACGAGATCATCCGGCTGCTGGGCCGCGGTGGCATGGGTGCCGTGTACCTGGCCAAGGAGAGTGCGCTCGAACGCACTGTGGCCGTCAAAGTGCTGCCGCCCGAGATAGCTCGTAGCGAGACGCAGGAGCGGTTCCGGCGCGAGGCACGTACCGCGGCCAAACTGAATCACCCCAACATCGTTCCGCTCCATACCTTCGGTGAAGTCGACGGCATGATGTACTTCGTGATGGGGTATGTGCGCGGTGAGTCGCTGGCCGACCGAATGGGCCGGGAAGGGGCGCTGCAGCCTGGGGACGTGCGCTCGATACTAACCGCCATGGCCGACGCGCTCGACTATGCGCATCGGCAGGGCGTGGTGCATCGGGACATCAAGCCGGACAACATTCTGCTGGAGGACGAGTCGGGACGTCCGATGCTCACCGACTTCGGCATTGCCAAGGCTTCGGCTTCTGGAGAGACCTTGACGGAACTGGGGACGGCGATCGGTACACCGGCCTACATGTCGCCGGAACAGGCGTCCGGTGATCGGGAACTCGACGGGCGCAGCGATCTCTATTCACTGGGTGTGGTAGGGTACGCGATGCTGGCGGGGCGATTGCCGTTTGAGGGCGAGAGCGTCCAGGAGATCCTGGTGCAGCACGTTACTCAGGTACCTGTGCAGCTAAAGACGATGGCACCCGGAGTTCCGGAGGATCTCTCGCAGGCGATCATGCGCTGCCTCGCCAAGGAGCCTGATGCCAGATGGCCGGACGGTAGGGACTTGCGGGATACGGTTTTCGATGAGGGTGCGGCAGATGAAGAGCTGGTAGAAAAAAGGGCCTGGTTCGACGGTTTGCTCAGCGGACGGGTTGCGCCGGCGGTATGGCTGCTGTCCCTATTCATTGTGGTTGTTGCGGTGGCGGGGGTGCCGGTCGGCGGGTCGTATTTTTCCATTAGAACCGACCATGAGGGTTCGCGTGTCATCTATGAATACATAGCGGCGGCCGGCATAATGGGGACGTTTCTGTGGTTCCTTGCCAGCGTACCAATCCTCCTGGTGGCGCTCGTTCATGGGCGACTTAAACGAATGCGGTGGGTGGCGATCATTGGGATGGCGTTACGCCAACCGCGGTGGTGGAGTGGCTGGTACCCCAAGCGCCTGCGTCACCCGGCAACGGCTGCGACGTGGACCCGGCTGCCCCGTGCGGTGCGGCTGCTGCAGACTGCTTACAACGTTTGCACGGTGGCCTTGATCTTCACCTTCCTGCCGTCAGTCGGGCTCCTGCGGGTGCTGCCAACGGAACCAACGCTAGCATATTTGGAGACCGAGTGGCCGTTCATCGGTAGCTACAATGAGCCCAGGTCTTTCTTCATTGGCACGATCGCGGGTGGAGACAGGGAGTGGTCATGGGGCTGGAGCAATATCCTGATTCTGGCAACTCTGGCCGGGTACATGACCGCCCTGGTGTGGGCCAAGC
>JBDGYW010000612.1:0-4405 GCA_039588935.1 Gemmatimonadota bacterium
GCCACGTTCCATCTGCAATGAGTGCCAATACCCCCACGAGTGCGGCAAGTAGGGTCATCAGCTTCACGTCGTGATTTCTGATGTGCGCCATTTCGTGCGCGACGACCGCCTGCAATTCATCACGGTTGAGCGTGGTTAGCAGCCCTTCAGTGACTGCCACATGGGCACTCTTCTCATCAGTGCCGGTGGCAAATGCGTTGGGGTCTTTGTCCGGCACGATCCAGACGGTTGGCCGTGGTAGGCCGGATGCGATCGCCATCTCCTCGACCACGTTCACGAACATTTTTTCCTCGGGCTTGGCTGGCTCCACCAACTCCCATGCGCCCGTGGCCCACAACACTTCCCTGGGTCCTCTTCGCCAGCTGTACCATGCCATTCCTGCTGCCACGAGCGTCGCCACAATGCCGAACCACGGGAAGACATGCCGATAGCCGGTGCCTCCCGCGGTCGAAGCAGAGGAGACTGTTGTTGTTTGAAGGTAGAAGATGAGATCGCCGCCAAACCCAATCCAGGCGAAGAAGAGTAGGAAGACAGTGACAAGGATCGCCGAGCGGCGGCGATTGGCTGTCTGTTGTTCGAAGAGGTTGGAGTCGCTCACTGCATGGGTTTCATCGAAAGGTCGACTTTCGGCACCTCGCGCTCACCCTCGTCTGTGATCTCCCAAAGCTCTACTACGGACGCCTTCGCCATGCCTGCTACCATGTTCCACGGGAACTGCTGTTGTTTCACGTTGTATGTCGTTGCCGTGTCGTTGTAAAGCTGGCGCGCGAAGGACACTCGGTTCTCGGTGGATGTCAGTTCTTCCTGCAGCTGCACCACGTTGGTCGTCGCCTTGAGATCCGGATAACGTTCGACCACCACGTTGAGGCGTGACAACGCCGACGACAGTGCCGCTTCGGCTGCTGCGAGCTGCTGAACACCCCCAGTTGGCATCGCTCCCGCCTGAATGTTCACTGCCTGATTGCGTGCTTCGATGACAGCCTCCAACGTCTCCTTCTCGAACTCCATTGCTCCCTTCACGGCTTCAACCAAGCTGGGAATGAGATCGTGACGTCTCTTCAATTGAACGTCGATCTGCTTCCACGCGTTCTCCGTTTGGCCCTTGAGTGCAATCAACTTGTTGTATGCCGAGATGACCCACCCAATGACGACCGCGACAATGACCAGGAACAGGATGCTCTGGAACATCAGCTCACCTCGATCGTTGTGCTACCGTGACGCAGCCAACACGACGTTGTCGACCGTCCGGTATCGGATATGTGATTGAAAACAAGGCGTACCGCGAGAGTCCCGCAAGAGGTCCAGGGCGGCGTGGAGTGGCTAAATGGGGGGGGAATGCGTCTCGGGTTCGTCGTCCCGTCGAGGTGTGGCCCGGTTCGACGGTGGTGCCTCGGGCGCCATGCCCATGATCCGCGTAACGGCCAATCTCACTGCATCCGCCAGGTCGACGTCACGGTCGCCCATTTGTGCGAGTGGATGGTTATCGTGCACGTGGAGTTCGATACCTCGGGATACGGGCAACCGCCGCCATGTCGTGGCGCGACTGGGAGTTCCCTCATCGTCGAGGTCCTCGGGAGTGTTATCGGATAGCCACGCGCGGAGTGCTCGGCCAGCTCTGCCCCAAGCCGGCCGGTCCTTGCTGGTGAGAGGAAGGTGGTCGGGTGCTGGCAAGCCCGGTCCCAGAGCTGATGCAACTCTCCGTTCCAGAACATCGCCGGTCATCTCGCTCAGCTCCTGGGCGATCGTCTCCAGCGTGAATCCTTCCATCTGGCGGAGCTTGATGTGAAGCAGATGCAAGATGTGACGGTACGTGTAGACGGCAGCAGTACCGCGACCGTTCGGAGGCGTTACGAGTCCTCGAGCTACATAGAACCGTATTGTACGTTCACTCGGGAGAGCGCTTGCGGCAGCGTTGAGTGGTCTCACGCCCGATGACTCGAGGATTGCACCCGCCAGCGTCGCCATGTCCCGCAGGCTCCACGGCGCCAAGTGGCGGTATTCTCGCAGCACCGACAGCGGGTCGTCGGACCGATTTCCGATCGGACTCATCTATGGGCCGTTCGCCACCTGCCGCTCATCTGCGGTCAGAACGTCGATGAGTGTGAGTATCTCGGCGAGTTCAAACGGCTTCTTCACCACCGGTAGGTTGTAGAGCTTCAACCACGCTTCGTTCTCCTCGACCCTCGCATCCCCAGTCATGATTAGCACCCTCGCCTTGAGGGTGGGCCACGTGCCGATAAGCACATGAAAGAGCGTTTGCCCCGACATCACGGGCATGTGGAGGTCCAGGACCACTGCGTCTATCTGCCGCTCTCTCAGAATCACCAACGCCTCTTCGCCGGACGCGGCAGTGAACACTGTATGACCAACACCCTCGAGTGCGCGACTCAATGTCTTGCGGACGCCAGGATAATCGTCTACGACGAGGACAACAGCATCTTTCATGAGGCGTCGGCTAGCTCCTCGTCGGTCTTGTCCAGGTATCGCTCTCGCACTATGGACATAGCCTCGTTTTGACTCAACCCGATTCGAAGTTCACCGGGCGTCACACCGAGTACCTCTCTCACATTCTGTGCCAGTGTTCGCGTCTGAGCATAGCCGAGCTTAGATGCAACATCCTCCACGGTGTATCCGGGGTCTTGCAGCAATCGGTGGGCATACAGCACTCGCAACACCATCAGCATGACGCTCGGTGGTGGCAGCCCAGCCCGCACAAACCAGCGACCACATGTTCGACGATCCATGCGTGCACGGTCCGCCAGGTCTTGCACCGACTGCACGGCACCTGGCTCCCTGATGATGGTCTCGATCGCCCAACGCAACTCGCCGGGACACCACTCAAGGGACTTCAAGATCGTCGATACAAGTTCTCCGGACACCGCACGTGTTGCCTCGGCCACCAACAGCTCACCGAGCCTATCAGGATGATCATCGTATCCAGCGATCACCGCTTCTTCGATCCCTGCATTGCCCAATTTCAACAGTATGCGCGCGATCGTTGGTGAAAGCTCTCCGTAGAGAATTAGGGGCAGCGACGGGAAGAGGACGCGGATTCGTTCTATCTCCTGCGTCCTTGGCTCTCCTGACAGGCCAGGATCGAGTACGCCCATCTCGACCGGCTGACTCAGGATCGTCTCGACGGCCTCATCCCAAGAGCATGCCGTCACGAAACGGAACCGGTGACCGGCAGCTCTCTTGAGCCGACGCTCCAGAGGTTCGCCAACTGCAGCGAGTACTAGCACGAATGTCCCAAAAACGACATACGATGTCCCAAAAACGCACTAACGGAGCCGCGTTTTTTACACGAAGTTCACCGTTGTAGAGCCAACATGCCACCAAATCAGATCTGGAGGGGTACCATGTCGCGCCCAATCCGCCTACTTGCTATTGCCCTACTTGCCTCCTTTGCCCTCGGTACCGCTGCTTGCGGGGAACTCACAGCTCCGGGTGGAGATTCATGCTCCATACAGGGTTCCCACACTTGTGCTGATCTCAGCATACAGGGATCCCATACGTAGAGCATCGTTGCCGCGGGGTTGAGTGAGAGCCTCAGCCCCGCTCAGTTGTTGCTAGCACCTCCAGGCGCTCGATCGTGCCTTGTACGCCGAGCGACCTGTCGGCGTCTGTCGCGGGCACTTCCGAGAAGGCGATGGGCATGGCTCGGCGGTCACGAGCCTCAGCCAGCTGCCGTTCCGCGTAGAATACTCGTTCCGCCATCCCCAGTTGTTCCGCGATTGCTATTGCCTGTTGGATGTGGGCTTCGCCGCGTTCATGTTCATCAAAAAGGGACAGTCCGGTCCCGACTGCGAGTTCGAAGTCCAACTGAATGTCCGGAGGCAGTTGCTCACGCTTCTCAGCCACGGCGTGGCGCCAGCGCTCAAAGGAGATTCGATCACCGACCAAGGCGCTCACCTCGATGCACTCTAGCTCTGTCCGAGCGCGCACGTCGTTGGTCAGCTCCTTTGAAAGCACTATGGCAAAGGCGTTTTTTGCGGCGTTATAGTGGCCGAGTTCCTTCAGCATTGCGCCGGTATCGCTCAATGCTCTGGCCTTATCCGTTGGGCTTTCGTAAAGCTCGAAAGCCCGGAATGCTAAGGGTGCTGCGGCGGCAATTCTCGATGCGTAGTAGAGCGTTCCCGCTAGGTCCTGGCATGCCCGAGCTTCAGCATCTCGATCGCCGAAAGTACTTGACTCGGCAATCACCTTACCGAGAATCTTCTCAGATTCCGGCAGATTCCCGATTTGTCGAGCCACGATTCCGCACCCAATGCGGGTGAGCAGCTCCGAATGCTTGTCACCTAGCCGTAGAGCCATTTCACCGGCACGCTCGTATGCCGATCGCGCTTCGGTGAGTCGACTCGCAGTTCGGAGAATACGCGCCTGGCTAAGGAATGCAGCGACCTCA
>JBDGYW010000613.1:0-5816 GCA_039588935.1 Gemmatimonadota bacterium
TGACCGGCATCACCCGGATTTTGCCAATAGCTGTGCCAACCAGAATCCAGCGTTATCCTGAGCCCCACACTGAAAGTTTCTCCGGGCCGCACCGATTCCACCTCGGAAATCAATTCAGCGGCGCTGTGAGGACTCGGATCATCCACAGTTTGCGCGGAAAGCCCGGTCACAGAAGGTGATTGCAGAATCGCCGCGGCGAGCAAAGCGCTCCTGCAACGGGAGCTATGCAAATGCGAACGATGCTTCAACGTGCATTTCATGACGTTTCGCGTCCGAGTCCTTCCTGGAAAACCCAAATGAGTACTTAAATATATAATACGCTCAACCTCCCGCTAGGCTTCGGCGCATCGTCACCCTTCAGCGTTACACGATTTGCCTATCGAGGTTCCTGTACTGAACCGCCTCACTCACATGATTCGCTACGATCTTCGCAGAACCTGCGAGATCTGCAATTGTCCGCGAGATCTTGAGAATTCGGTGATACGCGCGGGCAGACAGCTTGAGCCGCTGGATCGCCGTCTGTAGCAAGGCCTCCGCCTCCGCACCAACGACGCAGAACTTCTTGATGTCGCGCGGGCCCATGTGAGCGTTCGCAAACACTCCGGCTCGTTTCACAAACCGTTCCTGCTGCCACTCTCGGGCAAGACTCACCCGCGCCCGGATGGAGGCGCTAGGCTCACCTGAGCGACCACTGGAAAGATCGCGATACGGCACTGCCGGCACATCAACGTGAATGTCGATGCGGTCCAGCAGAGGGCCCGAGATCCGTGAGAAGTACTTCTCTATACCGAGATCGCTGCAACTGCAAGCCCGTTCTACATCGCCGGAGTAACCGCATGGACAAGGGTTCATGGCTGCGGCCAACATGAATCGGGCAGGATAACAGAGCGACATCAGGGCGCGGGAGATCGTCACACATCCATCCTCTAGCGGCTGGCGCAGCACTTCGAGGACGTTCTTTCGGAACTCCGGCAGCTCATCCAGGAAGAGTACTCCCCCGTGGGCGAGGCTCACCTCACCGGGACGTGGCAAGGAACCACCGCCAATCATCCCCGCGTCGCTGATGGTGTGATGCGGTGCTCGAAACGGTCTGGTTCTCACCAGCGAAGCTCCAGGGTGTATGAGACCTGCAACACTGTGGATCTTTGTGGTCTCGAGTGCTTCATCGAGACTCGCCTGCGGGATAATGGTAGGGATGCGTCGTGCCAACATCGTCTTCCCGGACCCCGGCGGGCCGATCATGAGCACGTTGTGTCCACCAGAAGCAGCCACCTCGAGTGCGCGCTTTGTGTGCTCTTGACCCTTTACCTCGGCAAAGTCCAAGTCATCTGACGCATCTTGATGGTACATGGCCGCTGGGTCAGACTGACAACGCCGCAAGGCACCACCATTCGAGAAAAACTCAGCGACCTGCCCCAACGATTCGGCTCCCCACACCTCGATCCCATCGACAACACCTGCCTCAGCAAGGTTGTCTACCGGCACAACCACCCCACGCAGCCCAGCGGTCTTCGCCCCCAGCGCAATCGACAGGGCGCCGCGCACAGGGCGCAGCCTGCCCTCCAAACCGAGTTCGCCCACCACTGCATAGTCAGCAAGACGAGGCCTGCAGTTTGATTCTGCGCCGTTCAGCTGTTCGGTTGCGGCGAGGATCCCAAGAGCAATCGGAAGATCAAATGCAGACCCATCCTTGCGTACGTCAGCCGGAGCGAGATTCACGGTAATCCGCTTGAGTGGGAACTGAAAGCTGGAGTTACCAATCGACGCACTAACCCGCTCCCTACCTTCTCTTACCGCACCTTGCGGCAGGCCAACCGTTGTGAATGATGGCAGGCCATTGGTGATGTCGGTCTCGACATCAACGAGATATGCGTCAATACCCAGTACTGCGGCTGAGCGAATTCGAGCAAGCACGCGTCTAACACCTCCACGTTCGAACACGCTTCAACATACGGTCGGGGACACCAGGATATCGTACCGTTTCTTCCCCAACTGGCGCGGATTCTCGCACCCGCCGGGAGAACATGCCATTCAGAAAAACTCGAGCACCTGTCCAGGACGTTTGGGCTGTGGGAAACGAAACGGTATTGAGAGAGAGCTGAGGCTGGAAAGGCGACGCTCACCCGTCCAGCGCAGTCTGCACAACCTCAAGCAACTTTGCGTAGGAGTAGGGTTTGAGTAGGTAGCCGGCAAAGCCCAACTCACGCCACCGACCAGCCGCAACATGCTCGGGGTATCCAGTCACTAGAACGACTTTCGCTTCTTCATGAACGCCCCTGATCACGCGGACCGTATCGACTCCATTCATCTCGGGCATTACCAGGTCGAGCAAGATCACATCAATGTCATCTTCGTACTCACAAAAAGACTCTGCGGCATCGAGTCCATCGACGGCAGTAAGAACCACGTAGCCGGCCCGCTCCAGCATTCTCTTTGTTACGTCACGCACTTCTCCAAGATCATCCACAACCAGCACCGTCACCGGCTTGCGGGTCGCCCCATCCGGCCTCGCCCCGCTGGAGCTAGACATTGTATCCTACCCCAACACGCTGACGCCTCACGCCGTTGCCCGCCATCGCACATCTAGGCACTGGCCTAAATGCACCTCGGAGTGTGCCCACTCGAAATCCGCCGCGTGTTCTGCCGCCCTGCACTCGCCGACCTCGATTCGGTAGCTCGTCAAGCACTGCCTAGCAATCGCCGGCTCTCCATGAAGTTGGTAAATGCCTTCGACGCTCCATCCACATACGTGCTCGATAATCCCGCCAGCTCATCACCCATAACCCTAATAGCAATGCTCCAGCGCTGGAGACTGAGGGCCGTTTCCGGTCTACGAGCCTGAAGCTATCCGTCTCCTTCGGCCACCGTAAGGCCGCCAACGAGATTTCTCCCCTGGCCGACCCCCGTCCCGGAGAGCTACCTTAGGCCATGGTTTATGCGTTGATGAGCGGAGGTGGCAAGAACTCGACGCTTGCTCTCGACAGAGCACGACGTGATCGCATGGATGTCGGCTATCTCGTTTCCATTTACGCCGGCCCCCTAGAGCTGACCCGCTTTCACGGAACTCCTCGCGCATTGGTCGAACGTCAGGCGAAGAACCTCGGACTCGAGCCGATTGCGGTACAGACTACGACCCTGGATCTCGAGACCGCCTTTCAGGAATCGCTTCGCAGACTGAATGAACTAGAGGTCAAGGGTGTGATCTTCGGGGACATCGGTCTCGACAGTGTCCGCACCTGGTACGAGGATCGAGTTAGCGCGGCAGGACTGGAGCACATAGAGCCGAATTGGGGCGAGCCATCCATCGAGATCGCATGGGAGGTCGTAGAGAGAGGATATCAGGCATTGGTTGTGAGTGTGAATCGAGCCCAGCGGGCAGCCGAATTTTTGGGCCGGGAATTCGACGCAGACTTGGTTACCGAGATCGGGTGCACGGACGGAATCGATCCAAGTGGTGAGCGCGGCGAATACCATACTTTCGTGTTTGATGGACCCGCATTCACTTGTCCCGTCGGTTTCTCCTCTGGAGGCGAATTCGAGTTCGAGGCACACAGACTGATTGAGTTGGCTCCGCCCAAAACAGTGGACTCTTGACCAACTGATCAACTGAGGCCTCAGCTTGAAGCGGATACAACCGAAGGAGAGACTGCAGAGGCTCGAACCAACCGACAAGTGGTTCCTATCCTGCGGTGACGGCATCATATGGGCTCCACCATTCCCGTTTGCCCTTCATCGACCTGGCTTTTGGGATGAAGCCCTGGTCTACTACCACCCCTTCGCTCCACTTTTCTCCGTTGCAGTCGTCCGACCGAACGGCAGCGACCTTCAAATGGAGCAGGCAGGAAGATGCTGGCGCCCAGACAGGCTAACCGTGCACTGGAGGGCCGGCGGTCTCGTCACCTTGAAAGAAGAACGGGTCGCGTACCCCGGCGGCCGGTTCGCGTCCCTCTCGAGATGTACGAGTGAGCCGGGCTGGAACAGCGCGCCGCTGCAGGGTGCTCACCTCGTTTGCTATACTGCCCAGCCGGGAGACACAGTCGGCGATTTCGTGCGCTCTGCAGATGGCAGTGGGGTTGAGTGGTGCCGAAGGCTGGAAGACCGCCACGGCGAAAGACTCGACGTCAACGCGCAGTTGTCGGTCGATGGCAATCTCGACGATTTGGAGGTTCGCTGTGCTGCGGTCAGATCGGAAGGATCTGCTTCATTACCGAGGTGGGAACACACACCGTTTTGGGAAGCATGGCGTCAGCAGGACCGACCCGGCCTGAACGATCAAATCCGTCTGGATGGGGTGACTAGCCACGGATTGGTCTACGCGGCGTTGGATATCCCGCTAACGTTCAGTCGCAGCACATCGATCGCCTTCTCGATCACTCTCAAACCTGAAATACCGCCCGAAGCCTGTCCACTTGAAGCGTGCAGCACTTCACAACGATCCCGCGCGTCCGTGGCTCGAGTTCTTTGAGTCGTACCCACAGTTACTGAGTTCGGACTCCCACCTGTCACGCTACTACGATTATCGCCTCTACTGCCTGCGGCTGAACTCCCTGGCAGGCACTTGTGGTAACGTGCGCTACCCCGCTGTCGCTGAGGGGATCGGGTACTTACACGTTCCCATCACATACAGCGCACAATGTCATATGTGGGAGACGCGCTGGGCACGGGATCCGTCTGTGGCCCAGGGTTCACTCCTCAATTTCCTGCACCTGCACGGCGGCCACAGCGGGCTATGCTTTCGCGAAGTTCGAATTCTCCGGACGGGACAAGATCTTCTTGCTCTTCCTGTCGACGACGATGGTTCCCGCAGTGGTGGTGATGATTCCTCGCTTCCTGCTTATTGATGCACTCGGGTGGATCGACACTTACGCTGGACTCGTCAGCACTGAGTTGGTGTCGGTCTGGGGCATCTTCCTGATGCGGCAGTATTTCCGCTCGGTACCGAAGGAACTCGAGGACGCCGCGCGTATCGATGGCGCTGGCCCTTGGAGGCCCTGGCAACGCTGGGCCTGTTTGCTTTCATCGAAGCGTGGAAAAACCTCCTCTGGCCCTTGATCGCGACCCGCTCCATGAGCATGCGCACCGTGGAGGTTGGCATCGCCTCGTTCCATGGCACATTCATGATGAACTGGCCCTACCAGATGGCCGCCGCCGCAACGGCTGTGGCTTCGATATTGATCCTGTTCTTTTTCACACAACGTTATTTCGTGCGCGGCATTCAAATGACGGGATTCAAATGATCGTGCGACGCCTGCACCTCTGCCCCTCTGCGCACGGTCGATAACCGCAAACATGAAGCCCACTGCAGAGACTCCCAAATGGCTCGTGCTGCTGGCGGTTTCAGTCGCCTGCCTACTCGCGATGAGTCTCTGGTTCTCCGCAACCGCGGTCGTGCCCGTTCTGACATCGCACTGGCATCTTACCGGTGGAGCCGCGGCGTGGCTCACCATGTCGGTACAACTCGGCTTCGTATTCGGTGCGGTTTTGAGCGCTCTTTTCAACATTCCGGACCTGTGGGCGCCGAGAAAGGTATTTGCGATTGGCGCGTTCGCCGGCGCACTCCTCAACGCGCTGATACCGGCACTGGGCAATGGATTTGCCATAGCTGTGACACTGCGGTTCGGAACAGGGATGGCTTTGGCAACGGTGTACCCGGTCGCCATGAAGATCATCGCGACCTGGACCGATCGAGACCGTGGGCTAGCGATAGGAGTTCTAGTAGGAGCCTTAACGGTTGGCAGTGCGTCACCGCATCTCGTCAGAGCCTTCGGTGGAACTCAAGGCTGGCAGCTGGTGCTGTACGCAGTCTCCGGCCTCGC
>JBDGYW010000614.1:0-4390 GCA_039588935.1 Gemmatimonadota bacterium
CAAGACTGAGGTCAGAGCCGACCCGAGCCTCATGCCGGAGGCTCCCGCGCTCGCCGTGCAGAAGCTTCTCGAGATGACCGGTCTGTCCATGGACGACATGGCTGTGGTGAAGAACCACAATCCGTTCGCCGTGAACGACGTCATCTTCGCGCAGCTGTTGAACTACGACTGGCAGAAGATGAACAACACAGGTTGCCCCCTGGTCTGGGGACACCCGCAGGGGCCGACGCTGACGAGAGTGCTCATAGAGTCGCTCGAGGAGGCAGTGGATCTCGGAGGTGGCTACGTACTCGTGTTCGGATGTGCCGCGGGCGATGTCGGTATCGCGGCGATCCTGAAGGTTTCGTAAGGGAGGGGTGCGAATCATGACAAACGTAATGAGGGAAACGACCCTCCAGACGATGGGGCTCGGGAACGTCATCGACATCTTCAACGCCGGGCAGTTGCCCGCCGACCCCGCTGACCTCGTAGATCAGGTGTTCGGGAACTCCGGCAGCCGCGGAGCGCTGGTTGTCTCCGGCGCGAACGGAATCGTCGGTGCCGGCAAGACCATGCAACTTGGTTCCAGGCTGGCACCGTACGGCGTGCCGATTGTGGGACTGGACTTCCCCGCGGCACCCGATGGGATAGGTAAACAGTACCCTGGTTTGGTGCGGGCTTTCGGTGCAGACGGCGCGGCCCAGATCATGGGAAACGTGATCCGGCTCAACTACGATGGTAAAACACTGCCGTCTCAACTGAACCAGTTGAAGCCACGGTTCCTGCTCGAGGCGATTCCGGAGATCCTGAACGTCAAGCGCGCGCACTACGAGATCTTCCGGGCGACCTTCCCGGAAATCGAAATCCGTTCGGTCACATCTGGGTTCCCCAGCAAGGAGCTTGGCGTCGGCATCGCGCACCCTGCGTTCCCGCATGAGATAAACAAGATGTGGGAGATCGTGGAGGATGAACCGTCGGCGATCACACAACTGCTCTGGGCGCTCGGCCTAATGCCGGTTGTGGTGAGTGATGACTGGTCCTTCGTGCTGGACGTGCTTTTCTGTGGGATAACGCTGGCCGGCCTGAGGCATCATCACGCCACCAACATGCCGTTCTGGAAGATCGACAAGTTCGTGCGAAAGTACGTGGGACCGAATCCGTTCAGGGCCCACGACGCCATCGGTGCGGCGGGAGCCAATTTCCTGACCTGGTCGTGTCTCCATCACCTGAGTGAGACGTACGGCGAAGTGTTCAGGCCGACACCGGAGTTGGACGAGCGCAAGGAAACGGGCCAGAACTGGTATCCACTGAACCACTTCCGTCCGCTGGTCGACTGGAAATTGGATGATGAAGGGATAGAGGAGTTCAATACCTGGATCCTCGGGCCGCTGTACCAGATGACGAGCCTCATGCTCCACGAGAATAGAGGACACCTTTCGCACATCAATGCGATCGGGGAACTCTGTGCGCAGTTCAGAAGCGGAATACTGGCAATGATCCGAAAGGCCGGAGCCGATTCTGTGATTGCGACCGTCGAGAAGTATCATGGCCTACACCCTGAGGCAGCCGGTGCTGCCTGGTATCCCGAAGCGTTTGGGAGCATGGATACCCCCGAATGGCAGCAGCTCTATGTCAACGCTGAGCACGACGGAGAGGTTGGGGTGATCTCGATCAACCGCGAGAGCTACAACTCCGACGTCAACCAGGAAATGAATGGCGCCATCGACTGGCTCAAAGCCGCCGGCATCGAGAGCGTCATCGCTACCGGCGACTTCCACCTCTCAACGCAGTTGGTCGGAGCGGACACTTCCGAGTTTTATCCGGCATTGGGCGACACCGCGGCAGGTAGGCAGGTCGCCGGTGATTGGTCTCGCACTGCTCGACGATTGAACGACGAATTCAAGGTTTCTATCGGGTTCGTGAACGGCAAGCGCTGCCTCGGCGGAATGCTCGAATTGTTGATGCACTGTCATTACCTGGTATCGGTCGATGACGCGAAGCTCGGTATGCCTGAGGTAACACTGCCTGTCGTGCCTGGCATGGAGGGTTGTCACTGGCCATTCAGGAAGGCAGATGCTGAGAAATGGCCGATGCTGTTCGCTCTGCTGCTGTCAGGCAAACAAGTGAGCGCGGCCGATGCCACAGGTTGGCTGGTCGACTACGCTGGGCCGATGGAAGACGCGCTGCAAACCGCATGGCAGATCGCGAAGGGCGGGGATCACGGTATCGCCAAACGTGCGGTGCAAGACGGTGCCCTTTCCGGAGTTCCGACCGAGGTCAGCGGGCTGCCACCGGCCGACTCGGTCGACAACGAAACTGCTCGAGCAGCGATAATGAAGTGCATCCAGGATGCCTGTGGCGCACCATTGGGAGACGCGGTCGCAATCCAAGCGAAACACTCCGCCGATTTCATGGTGACCAAGGCCTGCAAGGACGGGCAGATCGGAGCAGAGTTCACGAAGACGATGGCGGTGTAGGGGGTAGTCTCAATACCGTTGATAGTTCAGCGGGATATGCGGCATGAGCGGCAATGGCGGCTTGAACGGATCGGCGCCTGCTGCGGCACATGCCGCGTATGTCGCTTATGCTTCTAATGCCGCCAATGCCAAGAACGACTCTTATGGTCCGTCGCGCCGACCTCTTCCGAGCCACCCTGCCTGCGCAGTCCGGTAACTCCGGGTACCTTGGGTTTGCGCCTGACGGCTCTGAGTATCACGTGGTGGTGCCCGTGGACGAACAGATCGCACGCGGCATCAAGGCGGGGAATCGCCCCGATGACGGGACGCCATTTGGGGGATATCGTGGGTGGCTCTACTTCCAATGCCGCCCGCACGAAACGGACGAGGACGGGGCACGAGAGGCTCAGGCTAATGTCAATGCGGCCGTTCTTCTGGCATGGGCAGCTCAGCGAAACATTCAATTGGAGATAGAAGATTGACTTCAGGGGGAAACAGCTGATGCTGTTGCCGAGGTTCGATTTCCATAGGCCAACCAGCATCGCGGAGACCTGCGAGATCCTCGAGGAGTATGGCGCCTCGGCGAGGTTGCTCGCGGGAGGGACCGATGTATTGGTCAACCTCAAGCGGAAGCTCATCGCACCGGCGCACCTGGTGGGCATCGATCGGGTGACCGAGTTGGACGGGGTGCGTACGGTTCAAGGAGAGGTTCAGGTGGGTTCCCTGATGACCGCAACTGGCCTGTCGGAGAACCGGACGCTCAATCGACAATATTCAATTCTCGCTCGCGCTGCTGCAGGCCTCGGATCGCCGCCTGTTCGTACCCGCGCGACGATCGGGGGAAACCTGGTTACTGCTCGTCCTGCAGCAGACTTGATTCCTCCACTCATGGTGCTCGACGCCACGGTGAACTTGGTGAACAGCGAGGGCACGAGAGAGATGCCGGTCACACGTTTCGTGACCGGCCCGGGCAAAACCAAAATCAAGGGCAACGAGGTTCTGACGCATGTATCCATCCCTCGGTGCGAGGCCGGTACTGGTGGGGTCTACATCAAGTTCGGTGCTCGACACAGCTGTGAGATCTCGATCGTAAGTGTGGCGGCCTTTGTTGCACTGACGCCGGCCGGGAGAAGAATAAGGGAGGCAAAGATCTGTTTGGGTGCGGTCGCACCCAAGCCCATCAGGTGCCCGCGCGCGGAGGAATCGCTCGTTGGAGCGTCGCCAGGTGAAAAAGCGTTCGCTGGAGCCGGTCAGGCGGCAGCGCGTGCCTCCAAGCCGATCACCGACCATCGCGGTTCGGCTCGCTATCGGCGCCAGATGGTTGATGTACTCACTCGCCGCGCGCTGGCGGCAGCGTGCCAGGCTGCCCGCGAAGATCTTGCCGGGAGGGCCCGATGAAGAAGATTCAGATCTCCGTTCGCGTGAATGGCGAGAATCACGAACTGCTGGTCGCACCCAACCGCACACTCACCGACGTACTACGGGAGAACCTCGATCTGACGGGAACGAAACATGGCTGCGGTGAGGGAGAGTGTGGCTCTTGCACTGTCTTGTTCGACGGCGATCCGGTGAACTCATGCCTGGTGCTGGCGGCACAGGCAGACGGCCACGAGGTCATCACCATTGAAGGCGTGGCGGAAGGAAGCGATCTCCATCCGGTGCAACAGGCTTTTGTGGACCAGGGTGCCGTTCAGTGCGGTTTCTGCACGCCGGGCATGGTGTTGTCTGCCAAAGCACTGTTAGATCGAAAGAAGCGGCCTACGGAACATGAGATCCGATCCGCGATCTCGGGCAACCTGTGTCGTTGTACGGGCTATCAGAAGATCGTCGACGCTGTGCAAGCCGCCGGCCGCAGCAAGACCGGGTCGAGGAGGCAGTGATGACGAAGAAATTCGCCGTGTTGGGAACTCGTGCCCCGAAGCTCGATGCCCCGGACAAGGTGACGGGACGGGCCA
>JBDGYW010000615.1:0-4388 GCA_039588935.1 Gemmatimonadota bacterium
GCCATCTTTGAAGAACAAAATGGACGGGATGGAGCGTACGTTGAACTTGAATGCAGTTGCTTGGTTGGCATCGACATCGAGCTTGCCGACTTTCACCTTCCCTGCGTATTCATCCGCCATCTGCTCTACGATTGGACCAACGATCTGACATGGGCCACACCATGCCGCCCAGAAATCCACGATCGAGACACCCTTGCTTTGCTCAATCTCCTGCGAGAAATTGTCGTCGGAAACCTCCACGAGGTTTTCGCTCCCTGCCATAGTTGACTCCCTCACGTTAGTTTGTGCACGGCCGACCTGCTCGGTCGGCACTTTGAAATCTACTCACGGAGGCACCGTGATAGGACCTGACGCTCGTATCGCCCATGTGGGCATCGCGGTCACCGATCTCCACGAAGCCCTCGGTTTCTACCAGGACATACTTGGAGTCGATCCCGCCCCGGAGACAACCGCAGACGGTGCGGCAATCGTCTCCGTGCGCGTCGGTGATGTCGCGATCGAGTTCATGCGGCCCACTGCGCACGACGGACCCGTGGCAAAGTTCCTCGAGAAACGCGGACCTGGCATCCACCACATCTCATTGCAGGTCCCAGACCTAGAGCATGCGCTGAGCGAATGCCAACGCTTCGGCTACCGGCTCATCGACAAGAAACCCCGCCCGGGGGCCGGAGGCCGCCTCGTCGCATTCGTACATCCAAAAGCTACTGGCGGCGTATTGATAGAGCTTACCGAAAGCCCCTAGCTCACTCTGAGTTCGACCGAAACAGTGTTATTCTAGCTGGCACCGACGACTAGGATTGCCCGCCGAAGTCAGATCGATACTGCGGACCAGCCACCCTCCCCCATACGGGACGAGCGTGAATGGCACGGTGGGCGTACATCCCCTTCGGCTCAAGCGAACGAACACGGCGCGTTCACCGGCCTCGAGATTCACACCCGCAATGGGATCTCCAGGCACAATCGTGAATTCCTCATGCTCCAGATAGATCCGGATCACAGTAAGGCGTTGCTCGAGCGTCGTCTGATCCATGTCTCCTAAAGCCGGACCGTCTGACGTACCCCAGAGCTGGCCCATGCCAGCAATGCTGTTGGCACTGATCGCGTGGAGAAAGCTACGTACCGCACCTTCAGGGTCTGCCGGAGGAGGAATACTTGAACTGCCACCCCGAGAGCCGCAGGCGGCAAGTAAACCTGAGAGGGTCATCAGCGCTGCCAGGAACAGAGCTTGCGCAACTGGATGAATCTTCGTGAGTTTCATTGGTCACGAAGCTAAATGTTTCCAATTGGCAGGGCAAGCAAAAGATGAGACTCTACATCAACGTCGATCATGTCGCCACCGTACGCCAGGCGCGGCGGACCGATGAGCCTGATCCTGTAAGTGCCGCGGTTTCGTGCGAACTCGCCGGAGCGGACGGAATCACGGCACATCTACGTGAAGACCGGCGACATATCCAGGACGACGACATCCGGGCATTGGCAGCGAAGGTGACCTCGGTTCTCAACCTGGAGCTTGCTACCGCACCCGACATCATTGCGCTGGCAACCGAGCTCAGGCCATACCAGGCGACTCTTGTTCCGGAAAAACGCGAAGAGATAACGACTGAAGGTGGGCTGGATCTTGGCCGCCGCAGCGGCGCCAACTCTCCTCTCATTTCGGCAATCCAGCGTATGACCGGGGCGGGGATCAGAGTGAGTCTCTTCATCGATCCCGATGTGAATACTATCGATCGTGCGGCCGCATTAGATGTGACGGCCGTCGAGCTGCATACGGGTGATTACGCAAATACATACCGCTCGTCGCATGAAGCTCTGGCCAGATTACAGGAGGCGACGGCTCATGCGAAGGCGATTGGGCTGGCGGTCCACGCAGGACATGGCCTAACATACAGGAACGTGAAGCCGGTCGCTGCGATCCCCGGAATCGAAGAACTAAACATCGGGCACAGCGTGGTTAGCCGAAGCATAATGGTTGGAATGGACTCCGCCGTTCGGGAAATGCGCGCACTAATGGACGCTGCACTCGTTGACCGCGACAACGTCGTTTCCTAACTTAGCTCGTCTTTGACCGGTCCCTGATCATGAATCAGCAAATGGGTTTGATTGAGTTCTTCGCAATGGAGGCGGGCGAGTACCTCGAACGTCTCGACACCCTTGTGTCTGGGGCCGCCGGCCCAGACCGTGATGAGATGGTGCGGCTGGCGCGAGCACTCCGCGGGTCGGCCCTGATGGCGAATCAAGAGTCCATCGGCGGTGTTGCCGCTGCCCTCGAAAGTGTCGCCCGGGCTGTCAAGGAAGAACGGATAGAGTGGGAAAAGGCGACGCGTCAAACAGTCATACGAGCGGTAGACGGGTTGAAGATCCTCGTCCGCAGCGTAAGCAACTGGGGCGAAGCAGAAACCAACAAGGCCAGACAGATTTCAGTCGAATTGACCGTAGCTTCGGGGCTGCCACCCTCCTCAGAACCCTCTCCTCTGCCAGAACCCACCGTGGACACCGGAACGCGTGCGTTTATAGCCCGCGAGGGTGCCTCTGTGGCAAGTGTGTTGGATCAGACCGCAAAAGCCTTTCAACGCGAAGGGCTGTCAGCAAGCCAAGTTGAGGCGGTGATACGATCCATGGAACCGCTGCGAGGGTTGGCTGCGCTTTCCGACTTGTACCCGCTGCCGGAGTTCCTGGACGGCGTCGAAAGGGCCTTGGCGATGGCCACCCATGGAGTAGACCAGCCAAACGAACTGGCGCTATTCCTCGATGTGGCTGCCAGGGGACTTTCGAAGGCGGCACAGGAGATATCTACGACCGGTGCAGCCGAGCCCGAGTCGGTCGAAGCGCGGGAGTTCACACGACGTTTGGCTGAGATTCTGGACATAGACGGAGAAGTAGTCCCGATTCAATCGCTCTACTTCGAGGACGACGGACCTCATGTCCTCGAACCAGGCTCGCCTCCTACGTTGCCGGATCAAATGGGTCATATGGAGTTTGTTGCCCACGGTGATCACTTGCGCCAGGTCGCTGACGGTCTGGAACGGGCTGAGTGGGACACGCAGCGCGAAATCCGCATGATCTCGCTGAAGAGCACTCTACGCACCTTGATCGCAGCGCGAGGCAGCTCGCTCGCGGCGGCGGTTTCGGCCTTTGCCTCAGTGGCGCTCGAGACACTGGCCAGCGGTTCGCTCGAAAAAGACAAAGACAAGTTCATTGCGCACCTGCGTGATGCCGGATTTGTTCTCGGGACCGCCGACCGAGCGACCAGTGAGCCGGCACAAGTGGCGGGCCTGACCAGCATCACCAATGCACTCCGTGCCTTACCGCGAGAGACCGAGGTCGCGGTATCGGAGCGCTTCGAGATGGCGGACGGACCAATCTCGCGCCCGATGGCACCATCGGCAGCCATGTCGATATCTCCCGCGGTCCCAACCGAACCGGTGGGAGCGATCGATCCTGAGCCCACCGATGCAGAAACGGTCGAAGACACCAACTTTCTTGCCGCTAGCTGGACAACCTTCGAACTCCTGCGCAGCAAGTTAGGCGATGGAGAACCTTCCATCGAAGAGCTGGTTAGTGGTGGTGTCGTCGACGTCGAAGCTGCGGTGGCTGCAAGCCCACTCGACGCTGCCGACCTGGTCTCGATCACCGACCTCTGTTACAGCGGATCCGGTGCTTTGGATGAAGCGCATAACGTCCGCGAAAGAATTCGTAGCGAGTTGGCGGGGTCGGGTTGGAACGCCACCGTGATAACCGAACTCATCGACGAACTCCTCGACCTCGTAGAACTCGGCGTTGGGCCAGCGTAGCGGACTGGGCCAGCTGGGCTGGCCCGCAGTACTCGGACTCCTGGTATCCGCGCTCCTCATCTGGTGGACGCTGCATGACGTACTGCTCTCCGAGGTGTGGGAGCACATCCAAGGTGTTCGCTGGCTTCCGTTCCTCGCTGCAATTGGAGCAGCGACCCTGACTTTTCCTCTACGGGCCATACGTTGGCAATACCTGCTGAGGCTCGAGGGTGAGCCGCTTCCATTTGTTCCTTTGTGGCACGCGACCGCAATCGGATTCATGGCTACCAATCTCTTGCCCGCGCGAGCGGGAGAGATCGCGCGCGCATATGCTGCACGAAGACTCACTGGGACGCGGTTCACCGCCGCTGTCGGTTCAATTGCCGTCGAGCGCGTGTTCGACGGAATCACCCTCGTAGCATTACTAACGGTTGCCATGTGGGCCGGCGGCTTTGGAGGTGAGACTGCCTTTGGGAACTTTACTCTCGGTGGCATTGGTAGACTTGCCGCCGCGGCGTTCACTGCAGCACTGATCGTCGCGGCAGTCTTTGTCAAATGGCCCTCGCCCGCGCTGACGGTAGCACGATCCGTGACGGCGCACGTCCTTCCGAAAGCTTG
>JBDGYW010000616.1:0-2501 GCA_039588935.1 Gemmatimonadota bacterium
AGAAAGAGATGGCAACATTTCCACGCAGAGAAGCTGACGTGGCTGCCTTGGCCGGTACCATGGTGCATGGCCTTCAGGAGAATGGCCATGATTTTCCCGACTGCCCCGTGAGTGTAGACACACTCCAAAAGGCGCTCGCTCGCTACAACAGAGCGAAGGAGATTGCAGCGACAGAAGCGACCCGGTGTAGCTTCAACCGCCCGGCGCACCGCGAACGCTCGAGATAAAGCGTAAGGGTATGGGATGGGTGTACCTCGACTGGAAGACACCGCCTGCCGGTGCGTTCCCTTCGCGCGCCCTCCGTTCGCTCCGCTCAACGGTCCCCCGCGTGCGCTGACCACCTCCACTCCCCATAGCCCTCAGGACGGGGTGAACCCGCGCGCGGACTTTTGCTGAGGATTCAGTTACTCCTACCTCTCGCGCTTTAGCGTGCCTCGCTGCACCTTGACGGATGATGTCCGTAACGCTTCTTCCTCTCCGTAGGAGCAAAGCATGAGATTGCGCCGGCTCTCTGTCAGCTTGCTCACGTCTTTTTTTGCCACGACGCTGCCGTCCTGCGATCGGCAGCCAGAGTCCCCCTCATCAGTGCTTTCTGCGGACGGTGTTCCCATTCACTACGAAGTTTTTGGCAGCGGCGAAACAGCGTTGGTTTTCGTGCACGGGTGGAGTTGTGACCGGACCTATTGGGATGCACAGGTGCCGTATTTCTCCGAGCGATACCGCGTGGTGACCGTCGATCTCGCCGGTCATGGTGAATCGGGGCTCGAGCGCGAAGTCTGGAGCATGAAGGCGTTCGGCCAGGATGTAGCAGCCGTTGTCGAGAAGCACGGTCTGGAGCAGGTGGTGCTCGTTGGGCACTCGATGGGAGGCCTCGTGGCGGTGGAAGCAGCACGGCTCTTGAGTGACCGCGTAACGGTCGTTGTGGGGGCGGACACGTTCGGCGACGTTTCAGGGAGAATATCCGAAGAGCAGATCGAGGCGTTTATTCAGCCATTCCTTGCTGACTTCAGTGAGGCGACAAGAGGTTTGGTACGCAACCAGTTCTTCGTGCCCACGTCAGATTCGGCATTGATAGAGCGGATTGCTGAAGACATGGCATCTGCACCACCCGGTGTTGGGGTCGGCGCTTTTGCAGGGTACTTCAACTGGTACAATACCGAGAGCGCAGACGCGCTGCGCGAATTGCGTGTGCCCGTTCGGCTCATCAACTCGGATTACAGTCCAACCAACGTCGATGCCGGACGGGAGTACGCTGACGATTTCGACGCGGTACTCATGACTGGAGTAGGACACTTCGTGATGATGGAGGACCCCGAGACATTCAACCGCTTGCTTGGAGAGATCGTAGAGGAACTCGCCGGCACATAGGTGAACACCACGGACATGACTACTCCCTCCCCGAGCATCAAATGGTGTTTGGGGCACACTCGTGTCCAGCCTACGGTCCCCTCGGGATTTCGACCTATAAGGGGTCTCACGGCTCCCAAGGTTCATGAGCTGAGAAAGGCGCCCAAGGGTCTGTTGCCTTTGTGGTGCCACGCCGTGGCCGAGATCTTGTGCTTACATTCCAGCACTTGATGGCAACACCAACCAGGGCGCTTGCCCGACCGCCCCGAGGTTTCGTGGCATGACTGACACATCCCGGCACTGTGCCGGCTGCAACCGGCAACTGAGCCCCGAAGACCAGTTTTGTTCCAGGTGTGGCACGCCGACACTTCTCAACGGCGATTCGGAAGACACCCTCGTCGACGGGGCAGGGTCCGATGACTCCAACGATGAGGCGACCGTCCTCATCGAAGCGACGGAATCAGTGGCGCCCCCCGTGGGGGCCGCCTTCAACGACTGGCTTCGGCGCGTGCTCGGCGCCGAATACGAGCTCCTCTCCTTGATCGGTCAGGGTGGTTTCGCCCGCGTATACAAGGCCCGGGACCGGCGACTCGACCGGATCGTGGCCATCAAGGTCATTCGGCCCAATCTGGTCGGGAAGACGCTGTTCATGGAAAGTTTCCGGACCGAAGGCATCGCCTTGGCGAAGCTCCGTCACCCCGGGATCATACCGATCTACGACATACGCGAGCGGGGAGGATTGATCTACTACATAATGCCGTTCGTGCAGGGGACAAGCCTCGAGGCGCGACTGAACCGGGCGCGACTGCCGCCCTACGAGTCGAGGCGCATCCTCAGCGAACTGACCGACGCCCTGGCGGCAGCCCACCGGGTCAAGATGGTTCACTTGGACATCAAACCGGACAACTTGTTCCTTGAGGGAGACCTGCAAAAGGTGCTTTTGATGGATTTCGGGACCGCCATGGCAGTCACGGAGGAGGTCGAGGAATCGTCGGGGGGACCGGTGGTAGGTACGCCCGCGTACATGTCGCCGGAGCAGGCGCAGGGACTGCCGGAAATCGACCACCGATCGGACATCTACTCGATCGGCGCCCTCGGATATCGCATGCTCATGGGGCGGCCCCCGTTCACCGGGCGGAACGCTCAAGACACTC
>JBDGYW010000616.1:2506-6888 GCA_039588935.1 Gemmatimonadota bacterium
TCCGAGAAGTCAACCCCACGATTCCGAAGGATTTCGCGGATGCCATCATGCGATGTCTGGAAAAGGACCCGTGGGAACGGTTCCCTACCGCGAAGGAACTGGAAAGCGCTCTCCAGTCGGTGACGTTCCTGAGCACGCGTGGGGAGACCACAGCCCATGAGGCATCTTCGGGCATGCACCGCACCCTCGTCGTCCTCATCGCCAGCGTCGCGCTCCTCGTCGGTTTATTGATTGGTCTTGCGATCGGCTAAACGCAAGGGCTGAATCCTGACTCCGCAGCGGTATTCCTGAAGGAGAGCAGACCAAGATGAAAGGGTGCAGAATTTGGTGTGGAACAATGGTTGCCGTGCTATTCGCCGTTGCATGCAGCGGGGGGGAGAGAGCGCAGGAATGGAGCCTCGATCGACGCTCCTACAACCTCGGTGCGATTGCTGCCATGTCCGAAATGTTTGATTACGGAGTCAGACAACTGGCGTTGAGTGCAGCTGTTGTTCCCGCCGAGATGGATGAGTTGATCGAGGAAGCAATCCGTATAGCCGAGACACATGATGTCGAGATATACAGAGAGACCGACTTTCTCGTTACCGACCTGTTTTCGTCCGGCCTTACGGAAGGCAAGCATGTTCTGCTCATATGCCGCGAGTCCACGTTTCACGAATACGAGGCCCTCAAGGTCCACAAGAAGCGCCTGGAGGGTTTGGGGGAATACCGCGGAGAGGCTCGAACTGAGATAGCACGCCGGTTCGGTAGGCTGCTGAGTTACCCAGAAACAACTATCGACTTGGAGTTGACCCAATGAAACGCTTGGCGGTTTTCTCACTTCTTGTAGGCCAAGCTCTGGGACTGGTCGCCTGCGCTGGCGGAGCGAGTCGCGATCAACGTCCCACGGACACCACTATCGAGCGGCATTTCAGTGATGTCCGTTCAGTGTACTCCGGTGATCGCGCCAGGGAAATCGTGGCGTTCATGGAGGGCAAGTTCAGGGTGCCCGGCAACTCTGGCTTCGACGCCAGTCTCGATCGTGTCGTAGAGGTGCTCACTGCCGCCGGGTACGTCGATGAGGAAGACGCCTCACCGGATGCGATCCTCACATACCGCGTCCAGCACCGGGTCATGGACGGACCGACATGGGAACCAGTGTCTGGCTCGCTGGAACTCCTGGGCCCCGCGGGCGGGCCGCTGCTCGACTACGCAACCAACATGAACATGATTGCGATCAATTCCTATTCCACTCCTCTACAAGGCATTGAAGCGGAGCTGGTTTACGTGGGAGACGGTGAGGCGGCGCAATTCGACGGCCTCGACGTGCGTGGAAAGATCGTGTTCGGCGAGACGAGCGTACGCCGCCTGTTCAGAGAGGCGGTCCAGAGCCGTGGAGCGCTGGGCGTGCTCTCCTATAGCATGCCGGCCTACACCCAAGCCGAGATCAACCGGAATTCGATTCAGTTCAGCGGCATTCCGCTCGACCCGGAGCATCAGTCATGGGGTGTGCGTCTATCCTACGCAACGCGCGCGCGACTCAAGCAAGCGTTGGAGACTGGGTCCGTGCGGGTACGCGTCAAACTGGAAACCCGGATCTACGAAGCCGATGAACTCGAGCTGATTGCGGATGTCCACGGACGGACTCATCCTGATGAACGATTCGTGCTCAGCGCACATGTGCAGGAACCAGGGGCGAACGACAACGCTTCGGGTGTGGCGGCACAGGCAGAGATCGCACGTGTATTGGCGGAACTCGTTCGGAATGAGAGCTTCCAGCCAGACCGCACGATCTCCATGCTGTGGGGCGACGAGATCAGCTCCACCCGTCGCTACATCGCGGACGATCCCGAACGCGCCTCTGGAATTCGATGGGGCGTGAGCCTCGACATGGTGGGAGAGGACACGGACAAGACGGGCGGTACCTTCCTCATCGAGAAGATGCCGGATCCCTCCGCAATCTGGACGCGCGGTGAGGACGAGCACACCGATTGGTGGCACGAAGGACGCCGTCGCCTTTCCGTGGACGACCTCACACCCCACTACCTGAACGACTTCGTACTGGGTCGTTGCCTCGATCAGGCCTCAGTTACGGGTTGGGTGGTGAAGACCAATCCGTACGAGGGCGGCAGCGATCACGTGCCGTTCCTACGAGCGGACATTCCTGGGCTGTTGCTCTGGCACTTCACGGACATGTTCTACCACACCGACGGCGATCGGATCGACAAGGTGTCTGCCCAGTCCTTGGAGAACGTGGGCGTGAGTACGACGGTTTCTGCCATGACGCTCGCCGCCGCTGACGGCGCGACGGCACGTTTCATCATCGGAGAGCTGGAGACCGCGGCTCTGGCCAGGCTTGCTGCCGAGTTTGAGTTGAGCCAGGCAGCCATAACTTCGGGTTCAGATCGTGCAGCGCAGGTTTTGATTTTGCAGGCATGGCTGGACTGGTATCGGGATGCGCTGCAATCAACTCACGATATTGAAGTAGGCGGAGCATCCTCCGAGACGCTGACCGCCATCGCAGCCGCGGTTGCGCGGGTCACGGCGGCTGGGGAGGAGTATCTGGGCACGGTGTGAACGCTGCAGCTCGGCACTTCACATAGTCGCGTCCTTCCCGTCGCTTCGCGTGACTCTTCTATCGGCCCGCCTCCAGAGTGGTGTAATCCAGGTCGAAGGTCGAAAGGATCAGGTAATGGTCCGACGGGAATCCAGTAGGCCACGTTGAGACGAGCCGCGTCGAGGTGTTTTGCAGTCCCGAGCCCTTGTAATAGAGCTGGTCAATCCTGCGACCACTTCTATGTGTGGGTCCAGGATACGCTTCCGTATCCGGATAGAGACTTCGGAACGCATCGGTAAAACCGGCATTCAGCATTGTTCGCGAAGCGGGACTATCACCGTTATCCGTGTGCGGAACAGCATTGAAATCACCGGCAAACAAGGTGGGAATGACGTCGGACTCTCGGAATCTGGATTCGTGAAACTCGAACACGGCGGGAAACTGCTGCATCCCATACCAATTCGACATCACGTACATGTCCTGGGATTGGCTGATCGCGACCTTAACGGCGACATTCATGAAAGGTGAGCCGTCTTGAACGTATAGCTCTTTGATGGGATAGCGGCTGAGCACCGAGATGTTTGCGCCTTGGTTCAGGTAATCCCAGTCGACTGTAGTCGCGAAGTAGTAGCCCAGTTCCGCTGCAACAAAATCGCCCGAGGAGTAGGTTTCCTGCATCATTATTACGTCGGCGTCAGCCCTCTTCAGAATCTCCGCGATGACTCTTCTCGAATCCAAGCCGTGGTCGCTGACGTTGAAGTGCTTGCCGCCATGCCAGATGTTCCAGCAACCGGCTGTGATTGAGGTGAGTTCTTCTTCGAGATCGGCAACTGTAGGCACGAAGTGTTCAGAATAGGAAGCCAGCACTTCTTCAGGGGAAAGCACACGGCCCCATATCGCTAGGTTGTCCATATCGAAGTCGGGTGGGTGCAGCCTCTCACTTTCCGCAAACGTTTTCGCGGCATCTCGCTTCACGGTTACCTGACCCTCAACCAAGTCGTAAACCTTCTTCAGCGGTGCCACTTCCATGAAATTCAGCACCTGGTGCACCGTGTAAGGATTGGTCATCAGAGCGCTTTCCAATTCCGAGATCGGCTCCCAATCGACCGAGTCCATGGCCTCGCGAAATGCTAGGCTGTCTGTTCCTCGCTGTCCAATCCTCTCGGCGACTTTTTGGTCAAACAATCGTCGCGGATCGACGATCAGATGAACGAATTCGTCGGACTCGAGTTCGTCCAGACCGAAGCCGTTGAAGACGTCGACCAGCCGCTGAAGCTGCGTTGCGCCCTCCTGAATGAGCGGGAGGATTTCCGACCTTTGATTGACGCCTGCTCGATCCCACCCGACCACCACCGGATTGTCATTGCGGAAATCAAACCCAGTCGAATCGCTCACATTGTATGAGACCTTGTTGTCACCATCATAGAACAACCGGACTATCGACCGTGCACTGTTGTAGGTCATGGTCAACTGATGCCACCTACCATCGTTCAGGGGCATGTGTTTTCCATTGTCCCGCTCATAGGTGATCCGGCGCGCGCCGGAACCCATATTCCATGCCCAGGTGCCGCCCGAGACATAGAACACCCATCCTGATTGTCGTTGGGAAGCGAGACTGTTGTCGACGAACTCCTTCTGCGACAGCACGACAAACTGCTGGCCGCCATCCGCCACCGTTCTTATCCAGAATTGAACGGAAAAATCTTGGTTGGCTTCGAATGGCAGACCATCGCTAATCAGCGTCAGAAACGCCAGTGGGTCTTCATTTCCTAAGCTCACAGCCAGCCCAGCAAGACCCCGTTCGAACGCAACTGTCCCACCGACCATATCCATGATGGAGGTTCCT
>JBDGYW010000617.1:0-4380 GCA_039588935.1 Gemmatimonadota bacterium
CCTCTGAATCCCTGCACCTCTGGCTCATCCCCCCGCCCTCCACTATTGACCCTGCCTGGCTCCGGCAGCATTCTACCCCACATCCCTTCACCGGAGCCGACCATGGATCACCGCGTATGGCATGATTTCTACGACGATGGCGTTCCCACGTCTATCGACTACGAGGAAATAACCATCCCGCAGTACTTTGCGCGATCCGTAGAACGCCACGGCGATCGGCCCGCCGTCTCGTTCATGAACTGCAATCTCACGTATTCGCAGCTGAACGATCGGGTGGAACGTTTCGCGACTGCTCTGGCGGCTCTAGGGGTACAGAAGGACACAAAAGTAGCAATTCACCTCCCCAATCTTCCGCAGACTGTCATCGCGTTCTTCGCGACGGCCCGGCTAGGCGCTCAGATAGTCATGACCAATCCGCTGTACACCGAGCGGGAGATTGAGCATCAGTGGACGGATGCGGGCGTCACCGTGGCGATCGTGTTGGATGCCCTGTTCGCCCGGCGCATCAAGCCGATGCGAGACCGGCTCCAAGTGAAGCACTACATAGTGGCCTCGATTCCCGAGTACCTTCGCTTTCCGCTCAACGTGCTCGCGCCACTCAAACTCAAGAAGCAGAATCCGCCCATGGTGGCCAAGGTTCAACCGGAGACCGGCGTTCACCTCTTCAAGAAGCTCGTGCAAGACACCGATCCAAAACCACCCGGCGTCGCCATCTCGATTGATGACGTGGCACTGCTCCAATACACGGGCGGGACGACAGGGGTGTCCAAGGGCGCAATGCTCACCCATCGCAACATCTCCTGCAACGTCCAGCAGGCAACGACGTGGATCACGGGAATCAACCACGGGCACGAGGTCTTGCTGGCCTGCCTCCCCTATTTTCACATCTTCGGACTGACGCTGTCCTTGAACTTCCCGGTCTACTTCGGCGGGCTCATGGTGCTGATGCCGAATCCACGCGATATCCCGGGCATTGTGAAGAACATAGAGAAGAAGAAGGTGACCATGTTGCCGGCCGTGCCCGCCATATTCAACGCGATCACGGCGCTACCAGACATCGAGAAGCATGATCTGAGAAGCATCTGGGTCTGCGCCTCGGGATCCGCGCCAATTCCGGTGAGCGTAATTCAACATTTCGAGAAGCTGACCGGAGTGCACATCTCCGAGGGCTTCGGCTTGACCGAGACGTCTCCTGCCACCCACTTCAGCCCGATGGCGGGCACCAAGAAGGAAGGCAGCATCGGCCTGCCATGGCCCGATACCGATGCCAGGATAGTCGACCTCGAAGATGGCGTCACCGAAATGCCTGTCGGGACGGAAGGGGAATTAGTGATCAAGGGCCCGCAGGTAATGAAGGGCTACTGGAACAAGCCCGACGACACCAACGCCATGATACGCGACGGCTGGCTGCACACGGCGGACATCGCGAAGATGGACGAAGAGGGCTACTTCTACATCGTCGGACGAATGAAGGACATGATCATCTGCTCGGGCTGCAACGTCTACCCTGACGAGGTTGACGAAGTTCTGACGGCCCACCCGGCGGTGCTCGAGGCGGCGACAATAGGTATTCCAGATGAGAAACGCGGTGAAAGCGTGAAGTCGTTCGTCGTCCTGAATCCCGAGTATTCCACAGCCGCCGACGAATTGGTTGAGCACTGCAAGGCTCAACTCGCTTCCTACAAGGTCCCACGGTCAATCGAATTCCGGGAAGCCCTGCCGAAGAGCAATGTGCTCAAGATTCTGAGGCGGAAACTCAGGGATGAGGAGCTGGCGAAGGGCTGAGGGTTAGGAAGGTTGCAGAGGTGCAGCGATGCAGAGCGGCAGAGACTGCCCCCTGCGTCTCTGCAGACTCTGCATCTCATTATCTTCCCACACACTCCCGTTGTACATTGCGCATTCTAGTCAGCACACCCACATACTGGATGATAATTCTCATGCGAACCACGATCCAAACAGCACTCCTCCTTGGACTGGCGACTCCGACCCTGGCGCAATCCGCGACCTGGGACGTTGCCGCGAACTTCGAATGGCGCAACATCGGCCCCGCCAACATGATGGGCCGGATATCCTGCATCGACGCTTTGAATGACGACTACCGCACAGTGTTGATCGGCTCGGCATCGGGCGGCGTTTTCTTGTCGAAGAATGGCGGAACCACATTCACGCCGATCTTCGACGACTACGGCAGCCAGTCGATCGGAGACGTGGCATTCTTCCAGGATAGCTCCGACATCATTTGGGTGGGCACTGGCGAAGCCACGAACCGGAACAGCGTGGGCTGGGGAGACGGTGTGTACAAATCGGTGGATGGAGGCGAGACCTTCACCAACATGGGACTCGCCGAAACTCACCAGATCGCCGAGATCGCTACACACCCCAACGATCCGAACACAGTGTACGTCGCGGCTCTCGGCCACCTTTGGGGTTACTCTGGCACGCGCGGCCTCTACAAGACCACCGATGGTGGCGAGACGTGGCAAGAACTGACAAATGGCCTGCCAGATAACGAGCGGGTCGGGGCAACCGCCCTGGCGATTCACCCGGAGAATCCGGACATCATCTTTGTCGGACTCTACGAACGGTTGCGCACGCCATCGAACATGCTGAGTGGAGGCCCGACGGGAGGACTCTTCAAGTCCACCGACGCGGGTCAAACGTGGCGGAAGCTGACAGAAGGATTGCCCGCTGGCGAAACTGGACAGATCGACGTCAGCATCTATCGTAACAACCCCGACATCGTGTGGGCGTACGTGGAAGCCTCGGACGAACTCCCTGACGACCTCAGCATCCCGGGGCCCGGCGTCTACCTGTCGACGGACGGCGGCGAAACCTGGACCTACAAACACAGGCACAACTCCAGGCCGTATTATCACGGCAGGATCCGAGTGAACCCGTCGGACAGCAGCCTCGTGTACATCGTTGCGCGGGACTACTACTTCTCGACCGACGGAGGGGAGACGTTTGAACAAGGACACCCGTGGCGGGGTTCGGGCGGCGACGATCACGACCTATGGATCGACCCCAACGACAAGGACATCCTTTACACAGCCACGGACCAGGGTGCCTACCTTACCGTGGACGGCGGCCAGAGCGTCCTTGCGTTCAACAACATGGCGATCGGTCAGTACTACGCGATCGGCGTGGACATGCGCGATCCGTACTGGGTATACGGTGGACTGCAGGACAACGGCGGCTGGGGAGGGCCGAGTTTCGCCAGGGATTACCAGGGCATCTTGACCGATCACGTCACGGTTACTAATGGCGGTGACGGCTTCCACATGCAGGTCGATCCAACCGACTGGCGGACGCTCTACGCTGTCACTCACGTGGGCTACTTCGGTCGCCACAACATGGAGACCTGGGAACACGTCTTCATCACTCCAACGCCGTACACAACATCGAATTTCTACGACTACTACGATCCGGACTTCGACGAAACTCAGACCAACTACTCCATCAACCCGCAGGAGCGGTGGCTCTGGAACGACATCCCGAACCGCACCATCAACGGCAACATCTTGCCGCCACAGTTCCGGTGGAACTGGAATGCGCCTCTGGTGATGTCTCCCACGAACCCGCACACGATTTACGTCGGTTCGAGTTTTCTGTTCAAATCGGTGGACCGTGGCGATACGTGGCGGATCATCAGCCCGGATCTCACCAGCAATGACCCTGAAGTGCGCAACACGACCAACAGCGGCGGCCTCACGAAGGACGCCACCGGCGCCGAGAACAACAACACCATCTACACGATAGACGAGTCGGCCCTGAACAGCGCCGTTGTCTGGGTCGGAACGGACGACGGCTTCGTGCAGGTGACGCGAGACGGTGGCGTGTCATGGTCGGATGTAACGCCCAACATTCCGGGCGTTCCCGCCGGCACTTGGGTGAGCAGAGTCGAGGCATCCAAGTTCGCCGAAGCCAGGGCGTACGTCACGTTCGACGGGCATTGGCTGGACGACACCACGCCGTACGTGTTCAAGACCACTGACTTTGGCGAGTCGTGGACGAACGTCGCGAGTGACATACCAGGCGAAAACCCGGGGAATTCGGTTTACACGATCGTGGAAGATGCAAAGAATGAGAACCTGCTGTTCGTGGGAACCGAGTTCGGCTGTTTTGTTTCGATTGACGGCGGCGGAAGTTGGAGCAAGTTCATGAACGAGCTCCCACCGGTGGCCGTGCACGACCTGGTCATCCACCCGCGCGACAACGATTTGGTGGCCGGCACACATGGACGGAGCATTTGGATCGCCGACAACATCACACCTCTGCAGCAACTGACTGATGAGGTACTTGCCTCGCCGCTTCATGTATTCGAGAACCGCGTTGCCACCATGTGGGCCAACAAATCCAAGGGTCGCATCCAGAGCTTTT
>JBDGYW010000618.1:0-5832 GCA_039588935.1 Gemmatimonadota bacterium
CCTTGGCAAGACCAACCTGCACGAGCTGGCGATGGGAATCACCAGCATCAGCTCGCTTGGCGGACAAACACGCAATCCGTACGATATCTCGCGCAACCCAGGCGGCTCGAGCGGCGGTACCGGTGCTGCGATCGCGGCGAGCTTTGGCGCAATTGGCTGGGGTACCGATACCTGCGGCTCCATTCGCAACCCGGCGGCTCAGAACAATCTCTTCGCGCTCCGGCCAACCAAAGGGCTGTCCAGCATCGACGGGATTTTGCCGCTGTGCCACACGCAGGATGTGGGTGGCCCGTTGGCTCGCACGACGGTCGATTTGGCGATCGGGCTGGACGCCACCGTTGGAGCAGATTCCGCTGACCCGGCAACCAGAATACTCGACGGTGTGGAGCCGCCCCGGTTCGTGGCCGCACTGGATTCAACAGCGCTGAACGGCGCGCGTATCGGAGTACTGACGATGTTGTTCGGGAACGCGCCGGAGGACCGCGAGTCGGGTCGAGTCGTTCGCGCCGCTCTCGACCAGATGAAGGAGGTAGGTGCTGAAGTCGTGGATATCGAGATCCCCGGCCTGGACACGCTGCTCCGCTCCTCCAGTGTCATCGCGTATGAGTTCAAGTTCGACCTGATCGACTACTTGGCGGTGACCCCTGGCGCATCCGTAGAGTCGATGCAGGACATTCTGGACCAAGGTCTCTACCATGAAGCACTCGAACAGAGGTTTCGGCTGCGCAACAGAGTTGAAAGCCGAGACAGCGATGCGTATCGCGCCGCTCTGGCCAGGCGAGATTCCGTGCGGCGTGTGGTCTTGGCAGCGTTTAGGAGCGAGGAACTCGACGCAATCGTGTACCCCACGTTGCGGCGCAAGGCAGCGCGTATCGGCGAACCGCAGCTCGGCTCCAACTGTCAACTGAGCGCGTCCTCCGGCCTACCTGCTTTGAGCATGCCCGCCGGGTTCACGTCGGACGGTGTGCCTATCGGGTTGGAATTGCTCGGTTTGCCGTTGAGCGATGCAAAGCTACTAGCGTACGCCCACTCGTTCGAGCAAGCATACCACCCACGGCGTCCGCCCCCATATGTCCCACCCCTCGAAGACGGACAGGCGCCGAAGCCGGTCAGCTACACTGCGGTCCTGCAGGGAGCGGTCAGCGGAGCCACCGGAGAATTCATCTTTGACGCCACGACCGGCGGACTGTCGTACAGTGTGACGGTGTCAGGAGTCCCGGCGGGGTCCGTACACTCGGTGAACTTGTCTCGCGCGATTGACGGTAAGGTCGGTCCTGTCGTGCATCTGTTGTCGGGGCCGGGTGAGACGGAGACAGCCGGTACGGTTGCGCTGTCGTTGGCGAACCGCTCGGCATTGGCGGAGGGACAGCTCTACCTGCGGGTGTTTTTTGCCTCTGGTGTGCTGAGTGGTGCACTAGTGTTCGGCCGCTGAGGGACGCTAATCGCCGCAGAAGAAAGCGGACAACTGCAGGTTGGCGACCACGATCAGTTGCAGGCCTCCTCTAGACCCATCTCGCATGCTCTCCCAAAAAGCTCCTCGGCATGGTCAGGGTCATGTGTGACTCCGTCGCCGACGTTGTACATGAGGCCGAGGTTGAAGCAGCTCAGAGCGCTACCCTCTTCACATGCACTCTGGAAAAGTGATGCCGCTCGAATCAGATCCTTTGTGACACCCGAGCCGGTGTAGTACGCGGAACCGAGACTGGAACAACCCTCGACCTCACCACCTTCGCATGATGCCCGGTAGAATGAGACTGCAGCGGCAAGATCCTTTTCGACACCGAAGCCGGCGTGATACCATACGCCAAGGTTGAAACACCCTCGCGCATGTCCGCCATCGCAGGCAAGACGTATGAATGAGGCTGCTTGGCCAGAGTCCTGAGCCACCCCCGCACCAGAGTAATACATGAGCCCCAGGTTGTAGCAACTCACTGGCACACCGCCGTCGCATGCCTCCTGGAAGAGTGAGGCGGTGCGTATGAGATCCAACCTCACACCCTCGCCGGCAGAGTACATGCCACCAAGGTTGTAGCAAGCTCTCGCGACCCCGCCATCACAGGCTTCCTGGTACAGTGCGACAGCGCCGGGGAGATCTTTGGTGACACCTTCGCCGCCGTACACCATGACGCCAAGCCCGAAGCAACCCAATGCAGTACCGCCGTCGCATGCTTCCTGATACAGGGAAGCGGCCCGAGTTAGGTCTTGCTCAACCATGTCTCCGGTGTAGTACTTGAATCCCAAAGCGTAACAACCACTTCCGTCGCCACCCTCACAGGCATCACGGTAGAGCGTCACAGCACCTGCCTCATCTTTCGGGACGCCCTCTCCCCTTTCATACACCAGCCCTAGTTCGTAACAGCCGCGCGCAATCCCGCACGTACATGCTTGCTCGAGAAGTAGAGCGTCGCGGGAGAAACTCGGGAGAACCTCCTCACCCTGGATGTAGGATACACCGGGGTTCTCGCAAACCAGAGCATCAGCCGCACCGCTCCCGAGGGAAGTCCAATGGGGGGGGGCATGCGCCGCAAGGTAAGAAGAATCGATTACGACGGGTTCAACCGGGACGTTTTGTCTCCCATTCAACTCCCGGGTGGCAGCGTCGTTGATTCGGTCCACTACATCCATTCCATCTATGACGCGCCCGAACACCGCATAACCATAATCAGCATCAGACGGATCCAACCGAGGGTTGTCGCGCACGTTAATGAAGAATTCAGCTTGAGCAGTGTGCGGGTCAGAGGCATGTGCCATGGACACCGAACCCCGGACGTTGAACAGTCCCGTGTCTTCGAGTTCCAGCAACGGAGCTCCGCTCACACGGCTCTCGAGACCCCGGGTCAGGAGACCTGTCTGTATCACGAAGCCAGATATGACACGATGAAATATCAGATCGTCGAAGAACCGACCGTTCACATGAGACAAGAAGTTGCTCACCGTCCGCGGAGCGTGTTCCGGGTCCAGCTCGATCACAATTCGCCCCAGGGCCGTCTCGAATACGACTGTGGGGGATGACTGCACAGCGGCAGGCACGGTTGAAAGCTGGGCCGCGCCTGCAAAGAGAATCGCACGCATTAAGGTCACGTGTGGCAACAAGACTCTCACCTCTTTGGTGTTGATAAACGATCAAGATGTAAAGTCAGCACGCCCCGCAGGGAAGCGCAAGCGATGCCTCCAGCAGTGATTCAATCCATGTCCACAGCCGGGAGAATCCGCTCCTGCAGTGCACGCCAGGCAGACAACTCGGCACCATCGTGAATGTTCCATGCGTTGAACACCGCGACAAGATCGTATGCCGGTGCGATCAGCAAGTACTGGCCCCCATACCCGTTACCAGCAAAGACAGCGGCACTCTCTCCGTCGTGATCGGGAACCCACCACTGATAGCCGTAGCCCGGATCAGTGCGACCGTTGTCCGGGAGGATGTCAGCTACAACCGGAGTGGTCGAAGCCTGCACCCAGTCCTCGGACACGATGCGCTTGTCGCGCCACATGCCCTTCCTCAGATACAGGTACCCGATACGTGCCAGATCGTGCGCTGAGAGATAGAGCCCGCCCTCGGTGTCCACCTCGCCGTCGGGCGTGACCTTCCAATAGTAGTCCGTGATTCCGATAGGCTCGAACAGCCGCTCCTGAGTCCACTCGTCTATGCGGGTGCCCGTGGCAACCTGGACGATCTTGCCCAACAGCACACTCACCCCGCTGTTGTAATCCCAAACTGTACCTGGATCCTCTCGCATGGGATGGTTGAGTATAAAGTCGATCCACTTGTCGCTCGCTTCCATCTGGATACAGCTGTTGCTGGCGTCATCGTACGAACCCATCTCGTTCCAGTCGATCCCGCTCCTCATCGTGAGCATGTCCTCGAGGTTCATCGACCTCTTACGGACATCCGCTAGATCCGGCTCGTACTCTTCAAAGAATGACATCGCGAGGACGTCCACCCCCGAAATCCGCCCTTCGTCGACCGCTATCCCGAGTGCGGCAGCGTTGATGCTCTTGGTCACCGACTGAAGCGTGTGGAGGTCAGAATCGCGGTAGTATGGGTGCCAATCCGGATGATCGTAATTGTACTGATGATTGGTGGAGTCGTACTCTGACGCGACCGACACGTAGTCCTGCTCAAAATGAAAGTCTGCCACCAACCGTCCATGACGGATCAGCAGAAAGTGGTCGAACAGTCCGTATCTCCCGGCTTCAACGTCGGCCACCAGTGAGTCTATGGCCTTCGGGTCGATTCCCTCTTGCGCGGGAGTGGAAACCGGCCAGGCCGAATCGGGCCATGCTACCGTTTGGTCACCCTGATAGCCCTTGGTGGGTCCCAACTCATGCTGGCCCAACGACACAAATACGACCAACGCCAGGACTGGGTAGNNNTACGCTCATGGGGATCTCCTTCAGTTGGGTTGGCCTTCTAACACCTCCGCGATACACCGTAGTTTACACACAAGTCCCAGTTTCTCCGTCGATAAGGCAACAAGTTGAGTACGCTGCTGGGCTTGCCACGGATTCGTGCTGTAGTAACCGGATGTGCGGAGAAATGGGTTGATAGATTGTCGCGAGAAAACGGATGAGGTAAGGGGGGTGTAGCTGCGGTCACGCCCCCCTCGTCACGATTCCTCCCGGCTGAAAAGCTTCGTCAACCCCGACGGCGGCGAGGCGGTGCCGGTGGTAAAGCGTCGATGAGTTCGATCATACGCTGCCGCATGGCTTCGGTCGGCAAGCGCCCGATGCCCCCGCCGATGTTGTCGACCATGTGCCTTGCCTGGCTGGTAGCGGGAGTCACGACGGTGACCGCGGGATGGCTGAGCACGTACTTGATGAAGAATTGCGCCCACGTCGTGGCGTCGAATTCGCTAGCCCACTCCGGCAGCTCACGGTCGCCTACACGCTGCCAAAGCCGCGTGCGTCCGAACGGCATGTATACCAGCACTCCGATGTTTCGTTCGGCGGCTAGCGGCAGGATTGTGTCCTCGACATCGCGGTTATCAACAGCGTAGCCGACGCCAATGAAGTCGAGCGGCTCGTTGCGCATGACCTGCGCAAGGTCTTCGTACCTGCTGTTGCTCGTCGTCGTGACGCCGATGTAGCGAACCTGGCCATCTTGCTTCAGCTCCTTCAGGATCTCGAGTTGCACCGGGATGTCGGCCAGGTTGTGTACTTGGATGAGGTCGATTTTCGGCACGCGGAACTTCTGAAACGAAGCGTGGATTTGCTCTCGGGCAGCCGCGGGGTCGGCGCTGCTTTCGCCGCGTGGCACCACGTTGACTTTGGTCGCCCAGAAGATCTTGTCGGCGATACCAAGCTCGTTTGAGATGTCGCCCGCAACCTGTTCGGACGCTCCGTAGGACGGGGCCGTATCGAACACGGTAGCGCCGCCATCGACCATCGCGCTGAGCACCTCCCTGAGCGCAGCTACATCCTCACCTCGTGCCACCCGAGAAAACGTGGCAGAACTTCCCAGGCCAATCGCGGGTAGCTGCTCGCCGTTTGACGGGATGGCGCGTTGAATTAGTTGGCCTTGAGACAAGGCTTGCAGAAGGCGCGGGTTGAGTGCAAGCGCGCCCGCAGCTCCCAACGTTGTGGCGATCCATTCACGACGATTCAGCATAACGTCCTCACAGTTAACGCGCGAAATCAGGTATTCTGGTTCCAATTTAATGCTAAATGGGACCCAGTCAACCACTGGCGACACCCGCCGCGCATTACGCAGACGGCAGAATCGGGTAGGAGGGAGCCTTACGGCTCCCTTCTCCCACACCACCGGACGTGCCGTTCGGCATCCGGCGGTTCATGAGTAGCGCGCGAGTCTCCGGTGTTCATCGAGAAGGCTCA
>JBDGYW010000619.1:0-5604 GCA_039588935.1 Gemmatimonadota bacterium
GTCGGTGGCTCGTTCTGAGACCTCACCGTTTGAGCAGTTATCGAACCTAGGTATGCTTCCTTTTCGCTGTGGTGGACCGGTATCGCGGACAGATGCCGACGTCTCCACGCACTCCGCCACGAGAGTGAAGCACCTCGATGCAGGACCAGGAGAGCAGAACATGAGTCAGATTCGTCGGCAGGCATTTCTCCATCGCTCGTGCCCGGTGGCGTTGGCCGCCCTCTTGATGGTGGCTGCGCCGGCGGCGGCTCAGCACCCCGCCATCTACCTGCTCGACGCCAACGGCGGCTTTATCAACCCGGTTAACAGTAGTAACGCCGACGTGCCCTTCTCCACCAAGCGGACCTGCGGGATGTGCCACGACTACAACCAGATCACCCAGGGCTTCCATTTCCAGATGGGTTGGGATGTGGTGTCGGACGACTACGGGACGGAGGAGGGTCGTCCCTGGAGCCTATCCAACGGGTTCCTTGGCCGATGGTATCCTTACGCATTTCGTCAGCTGGCCAAGAAGGAGAACAGTCACCCAGACGAGATCGACCTGACGGTGTACGACTTCATCGGCTTCTCATCGCCCGGGGGCGGTGAGCCGCCTTGCGGCGCCTGCCACCCGGGCGGGGGAGGCTTCGAGTACGACCGCGACGGCAACCGTTATGACGAGCACCTGGCAGCTAACCCGGCGCTAGCCGAGACCATGGATGGCGACTACTACCAGAGCCGCTGGGACGCCAGCGGGGTCGTAGAGGCGGACTGCCTGATCTGCCATCTGGAGGGCTACAGCTTCGGGGACCGTGTTCGGCAGCTCACCAACGGCAACTACCGCTGGGCGGTGGTGGCGGGCTCCCGCATCGGGACCGTCCAAGGTGCGGTACGACGGGGTCAGACGCCTACCGTGACCTACCAGACCCGTCTCTTCAATGTTGACGGCTCCGTTACCTTGGACATGTCGTGGCCTCCGCCGGACGACAACTGCGTCTATTGCCACGGCAGGTCCGACGTCAAGAAGCGTGGTTTTTCCTGGAACGACATCTTCAATTCCGACATCCACAACCAGCAGGGCATCAGCTGCACCGCCTGCCACCCGGCAGGCCTCGACCACCAGATCGCCAAGGGCTACGAACCGGCCTTTACCGCCGCACCGGAGTTGGACGGCAGCATGCAGGGCTGTGCCGAATGCCACAGCAGCGGTTATCTGGGAGCGCCGGTACCTGACCACACTTCGGTGCGCCCCGGGCATTTGGAGAGGATCTCCTGCGAGAGCTGCCACATCCCGGCACTTGGGCGTGCCGCGGTCCAGGGCCGCGAGACCGACACCGGACAGTTCACCTTCCATGTCAGGCCTGCCGATGCCGAGGAGGAGGGGGCGAGAGGCATCTGGATGCCGGACTACACCCGTCGGCCTGACGAGGTCATATATCCGATCAACCATGTGCTGACCGTATGGTGGGGCAATCGCGATTCGGACGGGTTGATCTACCCCCTTTTCCTACGCGAGCACGAGGCAGGGTGGCGTGCCTTCGCCGACGAGATAGAAGATGACGACGGTGACGGGCAAAAGGAGGTCAACCGACCAGACGAGATCACTGCCGGTCTCCAGGCCCTCACCAGCGCATTGGAGGGGAACGAGCGCTTCGAGCGGGTCCAGCCGGTCCTAATCAGTAACGAGAGTGCCTACGAGCTCGCCGCCGACGGCTCGCTGCAGGCTAGCTCCTTGGAGGGTACGCCGCTGGAGGGCGCCTCCTTCGTCGACTTTTCCATCAACCACAACACCGTCCCAACTCGGATGGCCCTCGGGGCCAATGGTTGCGAGGACTGCCACGTTGAGGAGGCACACTTCTTCAACGGCCGGAGGACCGTGGCGCTGCACGGGCCCGACGGCGGGCCGGTCACGGTCCCCAACTGTCTGTTTCTCGGCTGCAGTCCCTTCGCATTCGCCATCAACTCCTTCTACCAGCAAATCGTCACCCCCTACGTCGGGCCGATCATCACTCTGGTGGTCTTCCTCATCGTGCTCCACTACCATGGCTACGGCCCCAAGCGCATCGCCTTCAGCCCCTATTCCCACGAGATCCAGCGTTTCGACCTGGTCGAACGTGGACTCCATCTGTTCCGCCTGATCGCTTTCGTTGTCCTTGCCGTCACGGGCCTCATCATGGCCTTCAATCTCCACCTCTGGCAGCAGCTGCTGTTTGGGTCGGCGAGGAACCTCCACGACCTCCACCTCTGGTCCGGTATCGTGTTCATCCTGACCACCGTGGCTGGTGCCGTCCTGTGGTTCCGCGATGCGGTCTTCGAGTCCTACGACAAACATTGGGTACAGAAGATGGGCGGCTACCTCGGCCACAAGGGTGAGGTGCCGGCAGGACGTTTCAACGCTGGCCAGAAGATGTTTTACTGGTACTCAGGGATAATCAGTCTGATCATGTCGGTGACCGGCATTATGCTCATCTACAAGGCAGAGATCCAGCTCTCCACAGCCTTTGGCACTTCCACCCTGCACAACCTGGGGGGGTTCTTCCTGATCGCCGGCGTCCTCGCCCACGCCTACCTGGGAACGGTGGCCAACCCCGGAACCTGGCGCGTGTTGGTGGACGGTACGGTCACCCGCGCGTGGGCGCACCACCATCACCCGAATTGGTACCGGGCGCTGGAAAAGCAGGAGCACGCGCGGGTCGAGCCGCCCGCGGAAACTGGAGCAGGACAGCCGTCAATGCCGAGCGAGGAGGGCGATTCGTAGAGAGGGCGAGCACCTGCAGCTTGAACCAACAACTACACCGTAATCCGCGGCAAATACGACTGCGTCCTGGTCGCCATTCGATATGTGTTCGTACCATCGGGTGCCAGGTTTTCCAGCTCAACTGTGGTGATCCGTTGTTGCCCTTGCTGGCCCCAAAGGACCACTTCATCACCGATCTCGACATCCTCGGATCCGGTGACATCTACCATCATGTGATTTGCCGTAATCGGACCGACCAAACGAAAGCGGCGTCCCCTAATGAGCACGTCGGCCTTGTTGGCCACGACGGCGGGATACCCATCAGAGTACCCGCATGGCAATGTCGCGATTCGAGTGTCTTCCGTGATCTTGTACGCCTGATGATAGGATAGTGATTCTCCCGCCACCATCTTTTTCACAAACACTACCCGTGTTTTGAAACTCATGACCGGTTTGATATTCATGTTCAATTGTCGTTCCGGCTCCAAACCTACGAGGCAATTGCCGGGACGAACCATGTCCAAGAGGGCGTATGGGTATCGATCCACCTCCGCACTGGAGGCCGCGTGGCGAATACCCACATCGATCCCTTTCTCATTGGCGGCTTCGCATATGGACTCGATACGACTGATCTGAACGGGATTGAAGTCGTCGTCTTCAGTCATGGCCGTGAAGATGCCTTCGATCTCGATGTTTGGCAGAGCGGCCACTTTTTCGATGAAGGGAAGCGCCACTTGGTGCGGGACACCAACCCGTCCCATTCCCGTATCCAGGCAGATGTGGACCTTAGCTGTTATCCCCAATTGAGAAGCTTCTTCGGCAAGAAGATCCACGACATCGGAGAAGACGGATTGGGATATGTTGTGTTGGATTAACTCCCTGGCCTCGCGCCGGTTGAAAGGTCCCATATTCAATATCATTCCCCGGATGTTGTTCTGCCGTAGAATGAGACCTTCTCGCACTTTCACCACTGCAAATTGATTGACCTGATTGTCGTTCTGTAGCGCGGTGGCGATTTCAACCGCACCATGACCGTAGGCATTGCACTTGACAACCGCCATGATGGGTACGGTTCCGATTCTGGTTCTGACTTCGCGAACATTCGAAGCAAGATTATTCAGATTTAGCTCAATCCACGGATCGATTTGGTCGTCGATGCTGAAAGCTTCATCATGCCTCCCGGAATTTCCTCCACAGGAAGTGGAAGCACCTGCGCAGACAATTGCCACAGACGCAACACCGGCGGTTTTGAAGAAGTCTCTTCGGTTTGCCGTATTCATTTCTCACCCCAAGACCTTGCAGTAAGCGGAACCATCGGCCTGCAAATTACTCGATACACTGAGTGATTGTACTCAACATGGCGACCGCGATTCCTTGAACCGATCGCCGCCGGGGGCTCGTCGACTGTCAACTGGTATGCGCCGGTCTGGTTTGGGCCGAAGCTGCTGGCCACGATCTCGTAAGTTCCTGCCGCCAACACGCGTTCGATCCTCGAGTTCAATCCGTTACCGCCGTCATCGTCCGAGGCGACGACGTTGCCCGAGCTGTCTTTCAGCACTAAGAAGGCGTCGAACGCGGTGCTCTCGAGGTCGATGCGAGCCGTGGTGTCGCTCTCCAGCACGAGCTCCCAGGATTCCTGGTACGCTCCGCCTTCTGGGAGGCGGCGCACACGATCTCGCTCACACTGAGGACGTAGCTACCCTGGGCTTGGTAGTCGTCCGCAGCCGCGAACAGGGCGTACGAGCCCTGGGCGAGAGACATGTTGAGAAATGCGTTCCCGTCCCCCGTCTGATCATAACCATAGCCCAAGTCCATCCCGTTCTGATCTCGGAGGATGACGAGTGGATAGAAGTCGGCACTCTTGAGGTGAATTCTGACCGGAATTTCTTGGGTGATTTCCACTCCGAACGAGTCCGCATACATGTACCCATCGAAGAGGCAGTCGCTCGCCGTTATCTCACCGCTCACAGTCGTGCCTAGCTCAAACTCGGTGCCGGGTGTGCACGGCGGAGCCACGTCTACGGTCAGGGTGTACGCGCCTCGTGCCGTCTCGTATGGAGCCCCAACCGAGATCGTCCAATCCCCGGCAGGCAGGAGGGTCTCAAGACGGGCGTGTTCGGCTGGGCTTCCCCACCAAGATTCAGCCCAAGATTCAGCGAAGATGAAGCCCAGCGAATCCCGCACGAGCAGGATTTCGTCGAAGTCGCTGCTCTTGAGATCGATCCGTAGCTTCTGGGTGCTCGCCAGGCTCAGCGACCAGTTGTCCATGAGGCCACCGTATTCGAGCAAGCAGTCGTCAGCGGCCAAGGTCCCGGTCACGGTCGCGCCCAGCGTCACATCTCCGAGCGGCGAGCAGTCCGGGCCCAAACCCACGCTGAGCGCGTAGCTGCCGCTTTGCGCCGCGCCGAGGCTGCGCGCGAGAATGATGTACGTACCCGCATCGAGCGGCTCGATGATTCGGGAGTTGAGACTGCCGCCCACATCGTCGTTTGTGGCCATAACATTGCCGAAATTGTCGCGGAGCTCGAGGAACGCGTCGAACGTGTTACTCGTGAGGTCGATGCGCACGTCGGTACGGCTCGACAGGGTTAGACTAAATCGGTCGCCATAGGCGCCGTCGGTTTGAACACAGTCGCTAGGCTGCAGGCTACCGTTGCTTGTCTCCCCGATGGAGATCGCCACCGCGGTAGTGCACGGGTTCTCCGGCTCCTCGACCACCTCGGTGGGGCTGTCACCACCACACGCGACTATTGCCAAGCAGAGCGCCGAGGATACGAGGAAGCGGCTCCGCGCGAAGAACTGCGTGAGATTGCCTGGAAAGGCGGTGCCGTCTCGAGCGAGCATGGGTCCTCCTGACGCGGTAGGAGTGTCGTTCCCACCCTTGAAAT
>JBDGYW010000620.1:0-4367 GCA_039588935.1 Gemmatimonadota bacterium
GGTCCGGGTAGGAGAAGAGTATGCCACGCAAAAATCCACCGCTACCCCGCCTTAGCTGCGACGAGCACCTGGACCGATACATCGAGTCGCCCGACTGCGCGTACCGTGAGGCCTACGAGCAGGTGATCCGATACACCCAAGACGAAGTGTCAACTCTCGCCACCAATATCCAGCTGGACCATGATGGCGAAGATGAGCTCGGTACCGAGGCAGCTACTGCAGTCGACCATGCCACTCTGATACTCGAAGACGTAGGGAGTCAGGCCGCCACAATGGCCGCTCAGCTACAACAGGCCGGCGTGGTCACCGACCAGCACATCAATGCGCTCCGCACCAAACTCACCATCGCTTTCGCTGAGCTTGGACGACTCGGTGCACTCGATGACGTGGTCCAATACTCGCGTTCGCGCAAGCGTCACACAGGCAGGGGCGAGGGATGAAAAGCCGACTCCATCACGACTGGAGGTTCCTGCGTTACATGGCCCCCCGGGAAGCCCGCTTCGTCGTCGAGCGCCTCACCGATGGTTGGCAGGTGGTCGACAACGCCTACGCCACCGTCATCGGTACCGACACAAAACGAGAGGCCACAGAGGCCGCACGCTTCGCGCGCCAGTATGTCAAGCGGCACGGTGACATCGACTTCGGCTCGTTTCCGTGGTCGCTGGAGCATTCCCTGCGCTACGACAACGAAACAGACATCGACCAGTGGTGGGAAGAGCGGATGCGCGCGATACCGCTGAAAGAGCGCAAGCGGTACTGGTGGAATCTCGTCAAGCGCGCCTATGTGGGCATCGACGATGCCGGTGAACCCATTTTTGAATGGCTCTATGTTACCACCTTGACCGCTTCCACCCGCGCGCAAGCGCGGAACGGCTTCCGGAAGATTATGTCGGGCCTCGCCTTTGGTGGGCGAGCGCCAAACGCCTACGTCGAGCTGCTCGACCGGAGGTAACCACGTTAGACAAAGCCCTGGACACCTGGTACCCCCTATGCTATGTCTACATCAGCGCTCGGGAGGACCGAGCCGTCCGAGGAGGAACATGGATATCACCGCGACGCAACTCGAAGCCCTGCAACAATATGCCGTATGGGCCGGACCCATGTGGAAAAGGAAACTGAGCACCGATTGGATGCGTGGCGGCAGCCGCTGGCCCGGACCGTGGGCGCCGCTACAGCAGCTACGCAACGAGCTGGGGCCCAAGTGGCTCGCAAACTACGAGCTGCCCGAGCAAGACGATGAGTAAACCAAAGCTCCGACGTTGGGTGTGCCCCCACTGTCCAAGTGGCGTGCTCGCACCTTCGAAGCCGCGCCGCGACGACGTGCGCCGCTACTGCCTCGACTGTTCCAAGAGGACTGGTCGCCTCGTCGAGCGCACGTGCCCTGCAAACAACGCCGCGCGCAAGCTCAGGGAGCTCAGCCGCCAGAAGCGTGCCGCCAACAAGGCCAGCGTCCGTGCCAAAGAGCGCAAGCGGGTCAAGGCAAAGCGCCACCGCACCTTCGGGGGTGTCGACGTCGTGCAGTTCGCTCGACGCGCTTGGCAGCATGTGCTCAAGAGCCGGCACCGTGACGCTCGTACGCCGCACGGTATACCCAGTATCCGCGTCACCGGCGCCAGCTACCCCTTCGACGACCACGGCTCCGCCTGGATCGACCGCCACCATATCTCCATGAGGTTCGGCTCGCAGACCCACCGCGCGCAGGTCGAGTGCACCATCGTGCACGAGTTATGTCACTGTGCTGCGCCGGAGGAAGACGCGGGAGAGCGGCGCACCATGCACGGCCCGCGCTACAACACCCTACTGTGCGACGTGGCCAAACGCATTTGGGGCAAGGACTTCGACATCGGGCCCGCAACTGCCGGCGGCGGCTACGGGCCCAGCCGCGTCATCGAGAAGAAGTTGCGCGAGCGCTACGAGGAACGCTGATGCCCAAGATCGCCTACACCCCTAAGCGCTTCTCCGACAGCAGCCTCGACCTCATCGAGCAGGCCAACGAGATCATCGCCGAATACGCCGAACAAGACTTCGACCTGACGTTGCGCCAGCTCTACTACCAATTTGTGTCGAGGGACACCTTTCCTGATGATCGCACGTGGTCCTGGACGGGGACGTGTTGGACCAAAGATCCCAACGGCACCAAAAACGCCACCCCCAACTACAAGTGGCTGGGTACCATCGTCAACGACGCGCGACTCGCTGGTCTCATCGACTGGGACACCATCGTCGACCGTACGCGAAAGCTGGAGAAGCTCTCCCACTGGCGCACCCCCGCCGACATCGTTTTGACCTGCACCGAACAGTTCCGTGTCGACATGTGGGAAGACCAGGACTACCGCCCAGAGGTATGGATCGAGAAGGACGCCTTGCTCGGTGTCATCGAAAAGGTCTGCAAACAGTTCGACGTGCCCTACTTCAGCTGCCGTGGCTACACGAGTCAGTCAGAGATGTGGTCAGCAGCGAAGCGCCTCATGCGCCACCGCGACCGTGGCCAGCAGCCCTACATCATCCACCTCGGCGATCACGACCCGTCGGGTATCGACATGAGTCGCGACATCCTGTCCCGGGTAACGCTGTTCATGGAGCACCATTTTCTCGACACCGCCACCGTCGATCGCATCGCCCTCAACATGGACCAAGTCGAGCAATACGACCCACCCCCAAACCCTGCAAAGCTCAGTGACTCCCGGGCGTCGGCATACATCGCCCAGTACGGCGGCGACTCCTGGGAACTAGACGCCCTGGAGCCCACGGTCATGGCCGAGCTCATCGAGAACACCATCGTGTCTCTACGCGACGAAGATCTGTGGCAGGAGAAGGTCGACGAGGAGCAGCGGGGGCGCCAAGAGCTACAGCGCATCGCCGACCATTGGGACGACCTGATGATCGTGGCGGATGAGTTCGAAGACGAGGACGACGATGAGTGAGCTGCAGATCCGCGACTGCAACGGCTGCGGCTACTGCTGCAACAAGGCGCGCTGCGCACTCGCCGCGACCTTACCGGGGCCACGCCTCGGCCCGTGCCCGGTACTGTACTTCGACGGCGTACGCCACTGGTGCGGGCTCCTCCTGGGACCCCGTACGCCCAGCCGTGACCGACTGTACACCGAGCTCGCCATCGGTGCCGGCTGCTGTAGCCCCCTCAACACGCAACGACGCCGGCAAGAGCGTCGCGTGCGCAAGGAGAGATGATGGACCAAGTAACACTCTGGGTGAAGAAGGACAGCTCGATCGAACATCCCATCGACTGGTGTCAGTGCCAAGGGCCACAATGGATCGCTCTGCCCAGTCAGATGGACTGCCCCTGGTGCGGCTGCGGCTACCTGTGGTCATGCGCCTCTTGTCGCAAAGCGTTCACCTTTGGTGTCATCGCGGCCATCGATGGCGACGGCATCCAAGAAGTGCTCGACCACCAGATGCGCGCCTATGCGGGCCTCCGTGCACCATGGGCCAGCATGTTCGACCAGCACCAAATGATTTTACTACTCAGCCTCTACCGACCTGGCCAGCGCGTCGCCTACCTGGACGGGCGAGCCATTCCCGTGCCGACCAACGACGGACCCGTCACGGTCAACGGACAGGTCAAGCGACACGCCCTCGATCCCCTACCGCACCTCGCGGGAAAAGAGCAGCTGCTCAAGGTGCTCGGCTCTCGCTTTTACTGGCAGGACGAAGACGATGGCTGAGCTCACCGTGCGACTCGCCCGCAAAGGAGCCTCGGGAAAGATCCGCGCCCATGGCCCCTACGTCAAAAAGGGCAGCCGCTTCATGGCGCTCGCGCTCGTGCACTGCGCCGAGGAGCTCGTGCGTGGGCGCAAACCATGGACCCACGGCATCATCTACGAAAACGGGCGACGCCAACAGTTTCTCCATCTCGTGCCCACACGCAAGGACTTCGTCACAGCTAACTCCATCATCGAGGCACGTATCCGCGTAGCCCAGGATCTCCGAGATCATCGCGACGAAGTGCGCCTAGACGACGTCCGCGGCTTTACACTGCTCGCGTGGGCCAAACTGCGCGGCATCGCCCTAGACCGTAGCGCCACAGAAGAAGCTGAAAAGATTCACGTTTCTGCCACGTTGGATTCTTCGATTTAGTCTTTGCTCCTCGCCCAAAACCGTGGTAAGTATACATATAGAGCCTGGGAGGACCAGGCCACTCCGAGGAGGACGAGATTCACATGGCGGTCAAACACGGACCCAACTTCAAGCGCGCCGGCACCTGCAACTGCTGCGGCATCCACGTGCCCATCGGCGAGGGCTTCTGGTACATCGCCAACGAGAACGCCAACGGCCGCGGAGCGTTCGGCTGCTGCTGCAAGAGCAAGCAGTGCGGCACCAAGCTCGGTCTCGTCAGCGACGCACCGCCG
>JBDGYW010000621.1:0-4334 GCA_039588935.1 Gemmatimonadota bacterium
GGTCGTGGCCGACGCCAGCCTCACACTGGACTGGACTGCATCGGCCAGTGGAACACTTACGAGTATTGCATCGAACGTGAAGGTTCTGGTGCTCTTTACGCCAACGGTGGCGTATACCTCTGGCGAGCTGGACGTACTGAAGCAGTTCGTGCGGGATGGTGGGCAGCTGGTTCTGGTCGGAGAAGCTCAAGCCTGTTGCAGCGATGTCATTGCACCCGTGAACGACGTACTCGCTGCATTCGGCTCCGGCATGACGCACGACGAAGGAAGCCATGATTCAGGCTTCACCGTGTTGCCTGCCACGAGCCTGCGGGCGCACCCATTCACGGCAGACATGACTAGCTTTGTGTGGGCGTGGGGCGGCGGCCTGGTGCTTGGCGACGGTGATGTCCCCCTCATATACAACTCTGGCAACACCGTACCGTTTGCCGCGGTCGCGAACGTCTCCGGACTCGCGCCGTTCCCGGGCCTGGCACCCGCGGCCGCAGTGGATCCTGACGATGAGGCGCGCTCAAGCGGGAGGCGTTGGTACTGAGGACACAGTTCTTCGCAGGGAGAACACAAGGGGCGGTCGGGGGTGTATCCCGGCTGTCCCCTTCTCTTACCTCAGCGCAGCGCGCGCCGCCTTGACCCACCCTCACCCACACAACAAGTTCCTGCGCACGAGCTGCTTTCTACCGACAACGAAGGCGGTAGAGTCGGGCCGATAGAATGTCCGAAGCCTATAACTCTAGCAGGTTCCCCGAATGACCCCGCGCACCTGCCCCAAATGCGGCGAGCCCCTCTACCCCAGTGCGCGTTTCTGCGTGGAGTGCGGCAGAGCGGCCGGAACCGACAGACGGCCAATGTCTGTACGGCTCCAGGAGGATCTCGGGCCCGACTACGAGGTGTTGGGCGAACTCGGCCAGGGTGGATTTGCGGTCGTCTACCTTGTGGGCGACCGCGCTCGCGGACGCAATCTCGCCGTCAAGGTGATGCGACAGGAACTGATCCTGTCGAAGTCCGTTGTCCAGAGGTTTCGCCGTGAAATCTCGTACGCGTCGAAACTCCAGCACCCCAACATCGTTCCGGTCACGTTTTCAGTAGAGAGGGTTGACCTCGTCTACTACGCAATGCCGCGGGTAAGTGGTGCGCCTCTCAACAAACACCTCGCGCAAACGGGTGCGCTGCAGATCGAGGAGACTCGACAGATCCTCCGTCAACTCGCAGCAGCTCTGGCTTACGCACACGAGCACGACGTCGTACACCGCGATGTCAAACCCTCCAACGCCATACTCAGCCGTGATGGAATCGTGCAGATTCTCGATTGTGGGGTGGCCAAGGGATTGACTCGCAAAGGGGGCAGCATCACCGCGAGCGGTGAGCTGATCGGCTCACCCGAATACATGAGCCCCGAACAGGCGGCGGGGTCGGCAGACATCGATCACAGAACCGATATCTACAGCTGGGGGATCGTAGGGTTCGAGATGCTGGCCGGCAAACCGCCGTTTGGCGGCTCCACGGTGACCGACGTGCTCCACAAACAGATGAAGGAAACACCTCCCGACCTACAGAAGCTCAGGCCCGATACACCGGAACACCTGGTCGCGATTGTCAGCAGGTGCCTGGAAAAGGACCCGCAAAGGCGATGGCAAAGCATGAGCGACATACTGAGTGCGCTAAGACGGTAGGAACCATCTAACATCCGCCAAGTAACGTAGATCATTGAGTTGGTATCCCGCGCATGCCGCCTAACCCGCCGATGCCGCACAAACTCTCCCTGCGCCACTGCCGCCCCTGCCACTCCTGCCGCCGACATCACCGTCTCAATGCACAACCAGACGCTCTCACAACCTTGACCCAAAACCACACACCCAACACGTTTCTCCCATGAAATGCGTTCAATGTGGGACCATCATGCCCGACGACGCGTCGTTCTGTCATAGTTGCGGCTCACAGATGTCGGACGCGGAGGGTCAGGCGCGCGTTAGCGGCGCAATGACCGCAGACTCGCTTCAACACATTGAGCGGTTGCTCAAGCAGGAAACAAGAGGCGAGTTCGAGATCGAGGGTCTGCTAGGTCGCGGCGGGATGGCGCTGGTGTACCTCGCCACTGAAGTGCACCTATCCCGCAAGGTGGCCATCAAGGTCCTACCGCCCGAGTTGACCTTCGGACACGGCGTTGAGCGGTTCAAGCGCGAAGCCAAAACCGCAGCCGGTTTGGACCACCCCTACATCATCCCCATCTACCGCATCGCGTCGGGCGGTAGTCTCTTCTGGTACGCGATGAAGTTCCTCGAGGGGCAATCGCTCGACCACCTCCTGGCAGACAAGGGACAGACCTCGCTCGAGGAGACGATCAAGATCCTGATGCCCGTTGCCGAGGCACTCGACTACGGACATCTGCATAGCGTGATCCACCGCGACATCAAACCCGCGAACATCATGCTGGACACGCAGAACCGCGTGATCGTGACAGACTTCGGAATTGCCAAGGCGCTCACGGACAGCAAGCTCACGGCCTCGGGCTCGGTCATCGGGACACCGTTCTACATGTCGCCCGAGCAAGGGATGGGCAAGCCGGTGACCGGTGCATCGGATCAGTATTCGGTCGCTGTGATGGCGTATCGGATGTTGTCGGGAAAGATCCCGTTCGAAGGTGATTCCGCAATTGAGGTACTGCACAAGCACTGTTCGGCTACACCACCACCTCTGCAAGAGCTGAAACCAGGTCTGCCCGACTACGTCTACCGAGCCATCGAGAAGGCGTTGTCGAAGAAGCCGGCGCAGAGATTCTCGACGGTGAAGTCGTTCGTCAAGGCACTGAAAGAACCGAGCGCCGAGATCACGGCTTCCGAAAAAGCCACGGTGATGGTCGGCTCGGATCCGTCCATCGAGGACCGAATCAGCACCGAGGTCATCGATCGTCTGACAACGCCAGTGCCCACGCCCGAAGCAGGGAGACCGGCGCCCGAACTCGAAAAGAGCAGGAGCGGTGTCTGGAAGATGCTGGTACCACTGATTGCGGTTGTAGCAGTGGGACTTGGCGGAGGATGGTGGTGGATGAGCCAACGAGCGATCCAGGAGCCAGCAGATCCCTCCGTACAAACATCGACTGCACAGGACGTTCCCGAGACCGACAGTGCAGGAGTTGCGGATCCGGACTCGACAGCAGTGCAGACAGGTGGACAGGGACAATTAGAAACGACAACCCCTGACCCGGATCCTCCAACTCCTTCCACTGAAACTGCCGCCGCACCTCGTACCGGTACTATCTCGGTGACGAACATGATGCCCTCCGGTCTGGTATTGGTTGACGGAACGGTGCAAAACGGGCAGACATTCGAGGTCGAGCCCGGACAACACACGATCGATATGAGGCAGCCCGGGTACACGAGCCTTACGGAAACGGTGACTATCCGAGCAGGACAGACGATTTCCATCCCCTTTGCCAGCCGGCCAATCCAAACCCAGCAGGCCCCGCAACGACCGGCCGCTCCTCAATACGGGGTGCTATCGATCCTGCTTCGCCCGTCACCAGGAGGTGACGTCTTCATCGATGGACAGCTCGCGGCTGAAACAACCACTAGACTCGAAGACGTGCTCGAGGCCGGGCGGCACACAGTACGCATTGAACGCGACGGCTATGCCACGGTGGATACGACGATAACGGTTGCGGCCAACGACACGACGCGGTTGAGGTTGAGGCTTCGGAAGCAGGGGGAGTAGCGGTGGGAGGAGCAGGAGGAGTGTTGTCCAGGAGGCTAGCATAGAGCAAAGCGGCTGACACCCTCGTCGGTGCCAACCGCTTTTGTTTTCCTACCGCCCTACCACCCTCTACGCTGCCGGATAGACGCTCACCATCAGGCGTTTCTTGTTCTTGTGCTCGAATTTCACAACGCCGTCGGCCACCGCGAACAACGTGTCGTCGCTAGCGCGTCTGACGTTCTGTCCGGGATGGAATTTCGTACCCCGCTGACGAACGAGGATATTCCCTGCCCTGACGATCTGACCGCCGAACCTCTTCACGCCGAGGAACTTCGGCTTGGAATCGCGTCCGTTGCGGCTGGAACCTACACCCTTTTTGTGTGCCATTTCTGCAACCCTGTAGCTATCCGAGCTTCACGCCAGTAACCTTGATCTCGGTGAAATCCTGCCGATGGCCGGTCTTCCTGCGGTACTTCTTGCGCTTCTTGAACTTGAAGACCACTACCTTCACCCCCCTGCCATGACGCACGATTTCGGCAGAGACTTTCGCACCTTTGACCGTCGGCTGGCCGGTCTTTATCTTTTCGCCGTCCGCGGAGAGAAGAACCTCATCGAACGTCACCTTCGCTCCAGGTTCACCCTCGAGC
>JBDGYW010000622.1:0-4333 GCA_039588935.1 Gemmatimonadota bacterium
GGCAGCTATGTTGGCGGTTATCGTCGTGCCTATGTTCTGGCCAAGCGCCAAGGCACAGGCGGTCTCAAAACCGATAATCCCTTGGGCGGCAAGGGTCATCGTTACCGCCAACACGGCTGACGACGATTGCACCAAGACCGTGACCACACATCCCCAGAATATGGACCACAGAAGTCCGACGAAAGTGTCCGCAGTGTATCTCGATACCCACGCCTCCACTGCTTGAGATTGCTCCAGGCCGGCCACCGATTCCTTCATGAACCAAAGTCCCAGGAACAAGACGCCGAAGCCCAAGAGAACCTGCGCCCAGTCGGAGTAGCGCCTGCTGCCCATCAGCAAGGGTATGACGCCGAGGGTGATTGCCGGCAGTGCCAGGGCGGTGATGTTCACCTGGAAACCAACAACCGCTACCAACCAACCGGTGAAAGTGGTTCCGATGTTGGCGCCCATTATGACGCCAATGGACTGCGTGAGTGATATCAACCCGGCGTGAACGAAACCGACCAACATGACAGTGGTTGCACTCGACGACTGAATCATGCAGGTGACAGCACAGCCAGTGGCGACTCCTGCAAGGCGGTTGCTCGTCATCACCGAAAGTGCTGAGCGCATCCTCGGGCCAGCCACCTGTTGAAGGCCGTCCCCCATCAGCTTCATACCAAAAAGGAAAAGGGCCAATCCACCTAAGAGCTCAACAGTCGTCGAAATAGGATCCATCGCGTCGTTCTCCTCGAGACAAGACAGTCTGTATTAGAAGACCGCGTGTTGCGACAACCGTATGGCAGCCGGTCTCGCCCAAATGCTTCTGGCGCGAACGAGCTGCAGTCGGCCCTGCCAAACTTACCTAGCGTGCACCTACTTCCTCCAGGCGATCTCTCCCGCCACAACCGTCATCAAGACTTCACCTTCCAACAAAGCGGGCGGCTCGCTCGTTCCAACGTTGAGCGGATCTAGCGACAGCACCGTGAGGTCTCCCCACTTGCCTGGCTCAATCGTGCCGGTCAGGTCATCGCGGGAAGAAGCGTAGGCAGGCCAAACCGTGTAGCCACGAAGTGCTTCTTCCGCGGTCATGCGTTGATCGGGAAACCAGCCTCCTGCAGGCTCGAGGTCCCTGTTCGTTCGGGTGATGGCGCTGTGAAGACCGTAGAAGATGTCGAAGTCGCTGCCGCTCAGGTCGGAGTTGAAAATGAGCGGTACTCCGTTCCGCCGCATTGTGCGCCATGCATAGGCACCGAGTATACGGTCGGGTCCCACACGGTCCGGCGCCCACGGTGCATCCTCCACTGCGTGCGGAGGTTGCATGGAGGCGACTAAGTTCAGTTCGGCGAAGCGAGCGAAATCGTCAGGGTGCACGACCTGCGCATGCTCGATTCTGTGTCGCAGCGCCCGAGCTTCAGGGTGCTCGGTCAAAACGCGCTGGTAGAAATCGAGGACGTCTCGATTGCCGCCGTCTCCGATAGCGTGTATCACGCCTTGGAAACCGGCTGCCATAGACCGGGCGACGAGGTCCTCGATGAAGCCATAGGCTGCACCAAATTCTCCGCTCTCACCAGGCATGTCGGAATAGCCGCCGATCATCTTTGCGCCTCGCGAACCCAGCGATGCGTCATAGTACGCCTTGACTGATCTGATCTGCAGCATGTCTCGCGGGTTCTCTGTGGGCCCACGCTCGAGCCATTCTTCCAGCAGCTCTCGACCGGGTTCCCTTGTTGAGAGCATCACCTCCACCCGAATGGGCAGTGAGTTCTCTTCAGCCAAAGCGAGGTACGCTTCTGTGTAGCTGGGGAAGATCCCGGCGTGATGGCCGGCGACGTAGCCCTTTTCCAAAATTGCATTCAGTCCGTGCAGGATGACTCGCTCTCTCTGGGGAAGAGAACGTTCGGGTATCGCGTACCGCAGGAGCGGCTCCGCGCGGTTCAGGAGTACGCCCGTAAGCTCACCGTTCTCGTTCTTCACGATCTCGCCGCCTGAAGGCGTCGGTGTATCGCGGGTGATGCCAACTGCGTCCAAGGCGGCGGCGTTTCCGAGGATCCCGAAACCGCGCAGGCCTTTCAACACGACGGGTGTGTTGGGCAACAGTTCGTTGAGACGTGTGTTCGTGGGAAGGCGGTTTGCCCAATCACCTTCGTCCCAACCGCGTCCCACTATCCACTCACCGTCACCGATCGTCTCCGCGCGCGCAATCACTCGCTCGACTATCTCGTCTTCGGTTGTGACGCCAATGAGGTCTACCTCCTCGGCCAACTCGCCCAGCTCCTCATAGTGGCCGTGACTCTCGATCAGTCCCGGTACAACCGTGGCACCCATTAGGTCTATTACTTCCGTGTTTGAACCGCGGAACGCATCAACATCCGCCAGGGAGCCAACAGCAACGATGAGGCCATTCTTCAATGCCACTGCGCTCGCGTCGGGCGTCCAAACACCATTGGCGTACGGTGCGTCGGCAGCGGGGTTTCCCTCCAGATCCGGTTCTCCCCACGACAGCGTGTATATGTTGGCGTTGCTGAGGATCAGGTCGACTCCCTCGGTTCCGCATCCGACAATCATCATCGAAAATGCTGACAGTCCTGCTCGGGTTCCGCGGACTAGACCTTTCATGAGCAAGCTCCCTGACTGTTGTTTGGATCCCGGCCTCGTTTTGAGGCCAGGGTGTAGTGAAGAGCAACGGTGCAGGCGAAAAACGGGATGTCTACCCCTCAGCGAGAAACATCTTGGCGATCGTCTGGAGCTGCATATTGCTCGTGCCCTCATAGATCGCACCTATCTTCGCATCGCGATAGAATTTCTCGACAGGGTACTCTTTGGTGAATCCGTAGCCACCGAAGAGATCGACGCAGAGGCTCGTCACGCGCTCCGCCATTTGGGCCGTGAAGAGCTTTGCCATCGCGGCTTCAAGGACGTACGGCTGCTTGGCGTCGCGGAGACGGGCGGCGTTGTAGACCAAGAGGCGTCCTGCTTCCAGTTCCGTGGCGGCCTGCGCGAGTTGGAACTGCACGGCCTGGAAGGTGGCTATCGGCTTCCCGAACTGCTCTCGTTCCTGTACGAAGCCACGGGCTGCGTGGAGGGCGCCGCGTGCAACGCCGACCATTTGCGCTCCGATCCCAATTCTGCCGACGTTCAGCGTCTCGATTGCGACCTTGTATCCTTTGCCGACTTCACCGAGCACGTTGTTGCCAGGCACGCGGCAGTTTTCGAGTACCAGCTCTGTGGTACTCGATGCACGGATGCCGAGTTTGTTCTCCTTCTTTCCAACCGTGAAGCCGTCGAAGCCCCGTTCCACAACGAACGCGGTGATACCCCTGTGGGCCTTGGCAGGATCGACGGTCGCGAATATCACGAAGATCTCAGCCTCGCCGCCGTTGGTGACCCACAACTTTGGTCCATTCAGGACCCAGTCATCACCGTCCTGCACCGCGCGACAAGCGAGCGCAAAGGCGTCGGAGCCCGATCCGGCTTCAGACAGAGCGTACGCTCCAACCTCTCCGGCACAGAGTCGCGGCAGGTACCGCTGCTTGAGATCGTCATCCGCCCAATCCAGGAACGGTGTGTTGACGAGAGTGTTGTGCACATCGACCAGCACGGACGCAGATGCGTCGACGGCAGCCAGTTCTTCGACCGCGAGCATCGTCATGAAAGACGTCCCGCCGGCTCCACCGTGGTCCACGTCGACGTCGATGCCCATGAGGCCCAACTCGGCGAACTTCGGGATTAGGTCCTGATCGTACGCTCCGTCCGCTTCCATCTTCTCCACGCGTGGTTGAACTTCAGTTTCAGCAAAATCTCGCACCACGTCACGGAACATGGTCTCGTCTTCGGTGAGCGCTGTGAGCGGTGTCGCTGCCATATCGGTCATCTGACTCCCGTCCTCTCAGTTCCATTGTCTAGTTGAACAGGCCGCTGATTCAACGGAGGGCGGCGGATCTGCAAAGTCCTCATCATCCGAAAGCCTGCATCAAGTCTATCGGCGCGCCGAACCATCATCGGCGTGTCGAGTCGATCCCAAATCCGGCGTTCCTGAATTCACTCTCCTCTACCTGCCTACGGTACTTGAAGATCGGGTACACTATCGGACGCTCGTCAACGCCGAGTGCCCGCAGAGTCGCGTCCAACACACTCCAGCCCACGAAACCGTCCTTCGCCTGCGGCTCGAGGAAATAAAACGCCGCATTTGCCATTGGCTGAGCCATGTCGATGAAGTATGTGCCAGCGGGAAACTCACGTACCGAATGTTCGTAGAAGCCGCCCTCGAGTTTGGTCATGTCGTACCCGCCTTCTCGAACCTTGAGCAAACGATCGACAACGAATTCCTCGCCTTCGGCGGTCATGGGTTCCT
>JBDGYW010000623.1:0-4332 GCA_039588935.1 Gemmatimonadota bacterium
TTACAACCGAGGAATGCCGTTGAGAAAGGAGGAGCTGATCAGGCCGTCATCAATACGGGAATGTGTCCATTAATCCGGCACCAGATTTGTCCCATTCGGTCTGACGACGTACAGATAGAACCAAGATCCAGCGTCTTAAATTTGTTAGTCTATTCCTCGATATGCCCATGGAGTTACTCCTTGGCAGGACTGTTCGGCGTGGGAGCGAAGCCGGTGGCATGTACAGTAACGGCGGGAGACGTTATCGAGCGTACCGTCAAGTCGAGTAATCTCTCGAACTGAAAGCGCGATTCGTTCATTCACTCCTGAGCGACAGGACCGGGTCAACCCTGGATGCACGCAGTGCGGGCACGAGTGACGCGGTTAGCGCCGCAAGCACCAGAAAGAATGCGCTGCCCAGATGGGACACCGGATCGAGCATCCCAATTCCCAACATCAGTGTCCTCATTCCCATCGCCACGAGTATGGCCAGGCCAAACCCGACGACGATTCCAACAGCCGTTAGCCCGAGGCCTTCGAGGACCACCATACGCACGACCTTGGTCGGACGCGCGCCCAACGCCAAACGAATACCGAGTTCGCGGGTTCGCTCCATAACCGCGTAGCCCATCACTGCGTAAATCCCCAAAACCGCTATGAACAGAACAACGAGCCCGAGCACTCCCACCGTCGCAACCACGAGCCGGTCTTCCAAAAGTGCGGCAGCGGTCACTGCTTCCATTCGCTCGAGGCCTCTGATCGGCATGTTGTTGTCCAGCAGTCGGACCTCCTCTCGTACCGCGTTGAACAAAAGCGCAGGATCTCCACGGGTCTTGAAGAGGAACTCCACGATTCTGTCGGGCGATTGTCCTCTCGAAAGCCAGAAGTGCGGGCTCGTACGCTCGTTCGCGAAATCAGCTCTACGGTACTTGGCGTCGCGAACCACACCCACGACTTCAACGGGAGGTTGATTCTCTAAGAGCGTTACGCCCCTGCCAAGCGGATTGTCTCCCGGCCAGAAACGGTCGGCGAAAGATTGGTTCACGACCATCACTCCAGGCGAATCGGTGTTGTCCTGGTCGGTGAACTCTCGCCCGCTCACGAGCGGCATGTCCAAAAAATCGAAATAGCCTGGAGAGACGGAATTGTAGTACGCCCACGGTGATTCGTTCGGCCCGGCCTCATACCCTTCCGGCCGGATGCCGCCCCAACGCCAGGGGCGCCCCGAGAGCGGAACCCAGCCGGCGGTTGCCAGTGCTTCAACTCCGGCTATTCCCGCACAGCGTTCAGTCAGGTCGTCAATGAATCGGGTGCCCTGCTCGTACGCGTACTCCCGCATGCGGAGGTCCAGGGAAAGAACGCCAATGTTTTGAGCATCGAATCCAACGTCGACACTCGTGGCGCGTTGGATGTCGCGCGAAAGCAATGTTGTGATCGCTATGAGGACAGTGGAGCCGGCCACCTGCGCCAGCACGAGCAGATTGCGGGCCCCAAACCTGCGGAAGCGCACCAGTTTACCCGTTCCTTTGAGCGTGGCCAGCAGGTCCGGGCGCGACGCCTGAAGTGCCGGAGCCAACCCGAAGAACACACCACTCCCGATCGTGAGTGCGGCGGCAAAGAGCACTACCATCGGATCGATCGTGACGTCGACGGGGAAGGGGTAGAAACTCGCTCCGCTCGCGAGAAGCTGCGTTTGCCAGTGAATGAATAGCAGGCTCAGCGAGCCGGCGAGGCCAAACAGCAGGACGGCCTCGATCAGCTGCTGTCGCACCAGGCGCCCTCTTCCCGAGCCGAGCGCGAGCCGCGTAGCGATTTCCGTACGTCGCCTGAGCGCTCGGTTCAGCAGCAAGATCGCTACGTTCGAGCAGGTGACGAGCATCGTCACACCCACGAGTCCGAACCAGAGCAGCATGCTCGGCCAGAAGTTCCCGTGAAGGGGCCCAATCCGTGCCTGGAAGTCGGTCAACGCAACGATCCTTGCCTGTTGCCCCGAGCGGTCTTCCCAGCGCTCCGGGTTCTGCGCGGCGAGCACAGGGGCGATGCCATCCAGCTCCGCCTGAACCCTCTCCATGGTCAGATCACCGCGCCGCCGGCCGACTACCGATAGCACGGCTTGGCTCCCCGCTTCTCTCCTACTCCGATTGATCGGTATCCAGACGCCGGCCTCCATGGTGCCGGTGTCCATCCCCCATGAAGAGCTTGGCGGCGCCACCCCCACGATCGTGTAGTCGCGGCCGTCAACCTGAATTGTCTCGCCGAGCACCGAGTTGGCGCCACCATATTCCTGCTGCCACAGATTGTGGCCGATCACAACCTGATCGAGTGGCTCATCGGTTTCGGTCAAAGCAAGCCCTCCACCTATTGCCAGACGCCGTCCCAACACCCGGAAGTAGTTCTCGGATATTTCCGCACCTTTGATCTCACGCTCGTTTCCCGACCCGATGCGCACGATGAAATCGACATCGGGACGAACGGCGGCGACGTCAGCCATCGTGGCGCTCCGCTCGCGTATCTCGAGATAGTCCTGATAGCTGATCCGCGCCCATCGAGCTCCGGCAGACGGAAACTCACGGTGGACGTAGACGAGTTCCTGCGGATCCAGGATGTTCGGGAGCGGACGGAACCAACATGCGTTCATGGCAGCGAACGCCACAGTCGTGAGAGTCATTCCCAGTGCCGCGGTCATTGTCACGACAATCGTGAATCCCGGCGTCTTTCCGATTCTTCTGGCCGCAAGGTGAATGTCTTGGAGGATCGACTCCAAGTATGTGCCCAAGGTTCGCCTTGGGCGACCCGCAGGGGGGCACAGGCGCTGAGCGGATGCGTGCGTCACTGTGTCCCACACTACCCTCATCCACACGTAAACAATGCCGCGACGCCCGAGCGTGGCGGAATGACTCCTCAGGGATTCGAGGAGCGACTTTTCCATCTCGGGTCCGAACCGTTTTCGAAAGTCGGCCGGGTAAAGCAACAGGAGCATCCGAAACACATGAGTTGAGATAGAGGTCTTCATAGCGCCTCAGGCGTCGCTGCCCTGGATGAGGTCTTTCGCGCGTGCGGCGTCGAGATAGTGGGAGAGCCGCCGTACGTCCGCCACGAGTACCTCGCGCCCGTACTCGGATAGGCCATAGTAACGCGGTTTTCCCCCAGCCACCGGTACGTCCTCAGACATCTCGGCTTCCACCACGAGCCCTTCCTCCAACATGCTCTTGAGCGTGCCATACAGCATTCCGGGCCACAGATGGACAACTCCACCCGTTCGTTCGCTCACCTCCTGCATGATTTGGAGGCCATGAAGATCGTGGTCGGCCAGGGCAAGTAGGATCTGGAACCAGTGGGGCTTGAGTGGTTTTCGGGTCTTTGCTCTCTGCACGTGGCTCTCCGCGTCCGCAATGGTTGTTGAGACCATGGATGTCATGTATATACGTAGTGGTATATACTTGTAGGTATAAACCTAATTCAGCCTTTCAACACGTGCAAGGTTGAGTTAGTGCGCGGTTTTGACGCGGCGTTGTTGCATGGCTCCGAGTTGAAAACGAATCCCCCGTTCCCCGAGTGGACGTCACGCCGCTCGACAGCTGTCGGGCATCCCGAGGCGGCTCATCGTATTGAGGATCTTGCTCGACAGCTGCACCTCAACTCGTTGTCCAGCCAGGGTTCGACTTCGCATGCTTCGACCGATGATCCTCTTGTATCGGTACATGGCATTCTCCACCATGGCCCGCTTACTGTAGCCTGACTCTTTGTGCCAACCGCGCCGCCCGAGTTTTCGGATGGAGCGGATGTTTCGATTCCTCTCCTTCACAGCGGCCAAACGGTTCTTTCGCAAGCTGCTGAAGGGGCAGGAAAGCACGCCGTGGCGGCTGGTGACGGACAAGTTGAAAAGCTACGGCGCCGCACACCGGATGACGATGCCTGGCGTGGATCACAGCGCGGCACGGTACGAGAACAATCGAGCTGAGGTATCGCATCAACCGACGCGACAACGAGAGCGTCAAATGCGAGGTTTCAAGTCAGCAGGTCAAGCACAGCGATTTCTGTCGGTTCACGGAGTGGTCCAGAACCTTTTCAGGTTGGGGCGGCACTTGCAGCGAGCAGCGCACTACCGGCTGCTACGTGACCGCTCCTTCAAAGAGTGGAGTGTGGCTACCGGTACCTGAGCTATCAATGCCGACCCAGGCGTTGGGCCTACTCGGGGCCCACTAAGTTGACAAAACCCAGGCAACAGATGAAGCCAGTTGTCAACGCCGGTTGAAATATGCTCATTTGTGGCGGGTGAAAATTGCACACCCAATGGAGGTGACGAGCCTCAGGGCGTCGGTTTCTCCTTTCGGGTTCGGCTGCGTCTTTTGA
>JBDGYW010000624.1:0-4329 GCA_039588935.1 Gemmatimonadota bacterium
CGCGATATGAAAGAGCGAACATAGCGTATGCCGAGCTGTTTCTGCGCGCGTTCGCAGTAGCGATCGAAGTCCTTGCCGAAGGCCCTCATGTCGAGGAAGAAGATCGTGACGTCGAGGTCCGGGTTATGCTCCTTGGCGAGAATCGCTTCCTTGGTCGCTGCCATGCAGCAAATCGAAGAGCAATACTCGTTGCCACAGGTTGCGTCCCGAGAACCCACACACTGAATGAATGCGAGCCGCTTGGGTGTTTTCCCGTCTGATGGACGGCGCACTTCACCACCGGTAGGACCCGATGCAGAGAGCAAACGCTCGAACTGAACGTTCGTGAGCACATTGGGCGCAAAGCCGAAGCCAAACTCCCCACGGCGTTTGGCGTCGAACGCCTCGAAGCCAGGAGTCAACACCACCGCACCGACGTCGAGATCAATCGACAGGGTTTGTTGTTCGTAGTCGATGGCTCCAGCCTCACACACTTCCGCGCAGAGGCCACAGTCGCCCGTCTTGTACCTCACACAACTGTAGCGATCGATTGCCGGTACGCGAGGGGAGGCCTGCGGATGTGCCAGATCGATGCTCGGCCTGGCACCAAGTGACGCGTCGAAGTTCGTCACATGCGGTTGCAGGCGGCGTTTCGTGATCGTGGCGAGATCGATGGCGCCGGTGGGACAGACGATCGCGCATGCCCCGCAGCCCTGACACAGATCGGTGGGCTCGTCGAACGGAGTCGCGACCCTGCGAGCCGCTCCTCTTCCGAAAATGCCGATGGCACTACGGCCCATGGTCTCTTCACAAACGTTCACACACAAGCCGCACATGATGCACTTGCCCGCTTCCGCGGTATCGAATGGCGTGGAGTTCACACCGAACTCTTGTGCGAACTCTACGAGTTCCGGCGATTCGGGGGCCTGAGCCAGGAGAAGCTCGAGTATCGTCTGCCTAGATTGCCGTACGTTGTCGGTGTCTGTGTGAACGACGAGGCCGTCCTCTACCGGATAGCTACAAGAGGCAACCAACCGTGGGCCGTGCGGTGTCTCGACTTCCACTATGCAGATGCGACAGGCACCATAGGGAGACACTCCGCTGTAGTGACACAGCGTGGGGATCGCTATGCCCATCTGCTTCGCGGCGTCGAGCACAGACGTGCCGGCGGCAATCTCAGCCGACCGACCGTTCACAAAGATCGTTACGTTGCGGGCCGAACCAGTCATTTCCATAGCCATCTCAGACAGCCACCACCGCAGCCGTCGGGCAGACTTGCCGACAGGCCCCGCAACGGGTGCAGATCTCGGCATCGATACGGTGGGTCGATTTGCGTTCGCCGCTGATGGCCCCGACGGCACAGACCTGCGTACAGAGCGTACAGCCCGAACACAGATCCTCGAGTACGACGAGAGTTATGAGAGCAGGGCAGACGCCGGCGGGACATTTCCTTTCGTGGACGTGTGCTTCGTATTCATTCTTGAAATGACTGAGCGTGGATAGAACCGGGTTGGGCGCGCTGCCACCCAGCCCACACAGCGACGTGAGTTTGACCGCACTCGACAGCCGCTCGAGAAGTGCCAGGTCGGCCGGTATCCCGAAGCCTCCGCAGATCCTGTCCAGAATTGCGTGCATCTGCGCAGTGCCCTCTCGGCATGGCGCGCACTTTCCGCAGGACTCTCCGGCAGAGAAGGCCAGAGACGAACGCGCCAGATCGACCAAACACGTCGTTTCGTCCAGCGCCGTAACACCTCCTGCGCAGAACATCGTTCCCGACGTTTCCAGGCTTTCGAAGTCAAGCGGCACGTCCAGTGACTCCGCCGGGAGACAGCCACCGGAAGGTCCGCCAGCCTGAACTGCCTTGATGTTGCTTTTGTCCTTTGGCCCACCTCCGATCGAAAACACCAGGTCGTTCAGAGATATTCCGATTGGAACCTCGACCAGGCCCGTGTTCTCTACAGCTCCGCCCAACGCAAACACTGCCGTGCCCGGACTGGACCCCGTGCCCATCGCCGAATACCACGCTGCGCCGCGACTCAAGATCGGGCCGAGGCTAGCGCACGTCTTTGCATTGTTCACGACGGTGGGCTTACCCCAAAGCCCCGACTCCGCCGGAAATGGCGGCCGGGAGCGCGGCTCACCGGGCGACCCCTCAATGGACGCGATCAACGCGGTTTCTTCACCGCTCACCAAAGCGCCCGCGCCCTTGCGTATCCTGATCTCAAATGAGAAGCCGCTGCCCAGGATGTTCTCACCGAGGAGACCCATCTCCTTCGCGGTATCGATCGCGTGCTGCACCGCGGCGACGGCCAGAGGATACTCGCTCCTGGTGTAGACGATGCCCTCCCCCGCTCCGATCGCGTAGCCGGCAATGATCAGGCCCTCGAGCAAGGCATGCGGATCGCTCTCCAGGAGCGTGCGGTCGGCGAAAGCGCCGGGGGTGCCTTCATCTGCGTTGCAGATCACGTACTTGAAATCCGCGTCCGTGTCGTGCGCAATCTGCCACTTTTTTGCGGTTGGGAAGCCGCCCCCGCCCCGCCCTCTCAACCCCGACTCTAGAACGTCGGCTATCACCTCGTTTGGCGACCTGTCCAAGAGCGCGGCGGCGGCACCCCAATAGGCGCCCCTGGCAATCGCCTCTTCGATGTCGAACGGGTCGATCGAGCCGCAGTTGCGGAGAATCACACGCTGCTGATCGCGAGAAAAGGCCAGATCGCCCCACTCAGGTAGTTCGCTAACTCCATTCTTGGAAGGCGCGTAGAAGTGGGTGTAGCCGGTAGCGACGTGTTCCTCCCGCCCAAAGCGACACAGCGCGTATTGGGGCACCAGTGGGTTGCCCTCGGCAAACGCCTCCAGCAACACGTTGGTCTTCCTGGCCGTCATCTTCACGTAGGATACCCTGGGACCGTCGGGCAACCGCAGGTCGACCATCGTCTCATGGCGGCACATTCCAATACAGCCCGTGCGCGACACGACTGCGTCTAAGCCCAGCTTCTCGATCGTCTCCGCGGCAGCGGCCTCTACGTCACGAGCACCGGCCGCCACACCACAACTCGCCGATCCGATTAGGACTTTCAGTTTGTCCGGATAGAGCGCCGAAAGTCCGGCTTCCGCTACTCTGTCGAGATCGCTCCTGGTGCGGATCGTCTCACTCATTCGAACCGCTCCAGGATGCGGGTGATCTTGTTGAGCTTGGTGTCCCCGAACGTGATACCGTCGATGCGCATGGCGGGGGCCAGCGCGCAGCAGCCTAAGCAGCTGGCTGCTCTGAGCGTGAACCGCTCGTCCTGGTCCGTACCACCCACGCTGATGCCGATCACGTCTTCGAGACGTTTCAACAACGTTCCAGCTCCACGAACAAAACAGGAACTACCGAGACAGACTTCGATGACGTGTCTACCCACGGGCTCCAGGTTGAAGGTCTCGTAGAAGGTGGCTACACGGAGTATATCCGAGATTGGAGTCTCGAGTCGAACGGCCAACCGCTCCAGCATCGGGCGCGGCAGGTAGCCGCGTTCCGCGTTGATGTCTTGAAGAACCGGTAATAATGGTGCCGGATCTGCTTTGTGTCGCTCGAGGGCGGTCGCCAACAACGACGCGTCGGATTCGCTTGTCTCAGTGGTCGGAGCAAACGGCTCCACTCTGGCTGGCACGTAGCTGACCGGGCAAGCCTCCCAGCAATCTCCGCAGCCCGTGCATTTCTCGGCGATCACTCCTCGCGGCCGTTGGTCGACTTTAACCTGGAAGTTGCCGGCCTCACCCTCGATGCTGCGCACATCCGCCAGAGTGTAGATCTCGACGTTGTGGTTCCTCATGCACTCCACGAGCTTCGGAGAGCTTATGCAGGTGGCGCAGTCACCCGTCGGGAACGTCTTATCCAGACGAGCCATGCTCCCGCCGATGGTGGCACTCTCCTCGATCAGATAGACTCGGAACCCCGCGGCGGAGAGGTCCAGCGATGCCTGGATACCGGCCACACCACCACCGCAGACCAGGACAGCTCCGACCGGCGTTTTTGACTCGGACGCAGAAGGGGCAGAGGTCAGATTACTGCCAGCAGTCATTGCTCCGACCCCTGATGAGCTGGGGCGGACGTACCGAGCTTTTGCAGCAGGGGTGCCGCACTCACAGTCAGTGCGTTCAGCCCGAGATCCTCCGCGGAGAGACCGAGTGCCAATCCCAACAACTGAGTCACGTAGAGAACGGGCATCTCCGACTTGTCTGTGAGAGTCTCCAAGGCATCCTGTTGGCGGAGGTCGAGGTTTACGTGGCACATGGGGCATGCGAGTGCCAGACAGTCGGCGCCCGCCTCCCGAGCCATCGAAAGCAGTCTGGCGGTCAGGCGCGCGA
>JBDGYW010000625.1:0-4319 GCA_039588935.1 Gemmatimonadota bacterium
CTTTTCTGGCTGACATATGCGATCACGCGATGGGTGGGAGCCACACCGAACATGAAGCTCGTTTGCGGTGTGCTTTTCGGCCTGGCGGCCATGGTGACTGCATACGGGACTCTGAGCTCATTTTCTGTCCGAGTGAAACACCTCGATGTCCAACTCGCCAACATTCCCGACAACTGGAGGGGCAGAACGATCGTTCAGCTGTCGGATGTCCACCTGGGTTCGATTCGAGGGCTCGGGTTCCTGAATAACGTGATCGAGAAGGTCAACGCACTGGGACCCGAGCTGGTACTCATTACCGGTGACCTCTTTGATGGAATGGGCGGCGACCTCGAGTCCTTCGCCGAACCTCTCAGCACAATCAACGCCCCCAAAGGCGTGCTCTTCGTGTCAGGGAACCATGAAGGCTACCTCGGGCTCACGGTGCCCCTGTCAGTCGTGGGGCAAGCAGGCATCCAGGTGTTGGACGACGAAGTGGTCGAAGTGGATGGCCTGCAGATTGCCGGTGTGAGCTTTCCGGAGTTTGGGATGCTCAATAAGAGCCGCTCCGTAGCCAGGATGGGCGAAATGATCGATCCCGACAAACCCTGCATACTCCTGTACCACACTCCAACCGACGTTGCAGAAACCAATACCGGCCGTGCCGAACAGCAAAAGCGGACGTATTTGTCGCCCGACATCGATTTCTCATTTGCGAGGGAGTTCCGCATTGACCTGCAACTCTCCGGGCATACTCACCAAGGGCAGATATTCCCATTCACTTATCTGACGCAGTGGATCTTCGGCGGATATCACTACGGCCTGCACAAAAACGACGGGTTTTCCATTTACATCACGAGCGGCGCGGGCACATGGGGACCGCCGCTCAGAACCGGAAGCAGATCCGAGATAGTCGCACTCACCCTCCGGTAGCAGAGCCGCGGCTACACAACGCTTCCACCCTGGCAGCCGCCTCGAACACTGCGGCTTCTACGGCCAGTGTGAGATCTGTTGAAACTGTAATGATATCAGATGCCTCGACTGCAACCACGATCACATCCCGCGGCATGAGTTCGCCAGTGAATCTCTCTCCGAGTGCAAGCACTGTCGGCAAGTCTGCGTCGTGACCGGGCCCTAGATGAGAGGCTCGCGCGACGTCAGATCCTCTGAGTTCGTGCACCGTCCCAGGGCTCGCCCCGGTTACTATCGCGTCGATGAGAATCAGCCGGTCGTATCCCTGCACAGAGTCGAGGATACCCAAGCCAGCCGTCCCCAGTTCTGTGATGTCCACGTGTTCCGACGAGATGCGACGCTTCAACTCTCGCACGACATGCAGTCCCACCCCGTCGTCGGCTCGGATGTCAGAGCCGACACCGACGATCAGCGTCCTCAGCCCACACTCCTGGATAGGCGCTGCACAACGGCACCTTCGCGATGGATGGACACCTGTAGTGGCACATGGCCCGGAAGAGCGTGACTCGCGCACGCCAAACAGGGATCGTACGCTCGAAACGCCATCTCCACCCTGTCGAGCAGAGCCTCGGAGGCTTCACCGTTCTTGACGTACGCCTGCGCCGCCTTCTTCACGGACATGTTCATGGCGGCATTGTTCTGCACAGTTGCGACAATGAGGTTGACCGATTTGAGCATGCCGTTGGGGTCGGTCTCGTAATGATGGTAGAGAGTGCCCCTTGGAGCTTCGACGACTCCCACGCCCACCGACGGCTTCTCGCTCGGAATGTTCCGCACCTCGGTGCTGGTAATATCGTCGTCGCGACAGAGTGTGAGCACTTCTTCGGCGCAAAACAGGCATTCAATCAGCCGCGCCCAATGAAAGGCCAGAGTGTGGTGCACCGGTTTCTGCCCAAAGTGCGCGTACAGGCGCTCGTACGCTTCCTGGGCTTTCGCGGTCGCCAATGAGTCCGCAACGTTTAACCGCGCGAGCGAGTTCACCCGATACACTCCGCTCGACGGGCCGTCCGTCATTCCCTCCCAGCCAACGTTCTTCAGATACGGCAGTTTGAGATACGACCATGGTTCAACGCGCTCGGCGATGTGTTCCAGGTAGTCTGCCGGATCGAACAGAGCCACCTCACTGCCGGTCGGATTCACGACACGAATCTTGCCGTCGTAGAAGTTGACCCTTCCGTCGTCATCCACCAAACCGGCGTAGTGGGTCTCGTGGTAGTAGGTGTCTCCACCGATTACTTCGGCGTTGGCTGGATCACCAAGCACCTTGTCCTCAAACAGCGCAAGCGATTCCTCGGAGAAACCCACCAGGCTCTCAGCCATTGCCTCGATCCCCGCACGCTCAGCTTCGGATATGGACCGCGCCATGCCTCCAGGTACAGCTGCAACCGGGTGGATCGGGTGACCGGCAATCGTGCCCTGGATCTTCTGAGCGAACCCGCGGTTTTGCAGCACCTTGCATCCAAGATCCAGGCCAACCTTTTCCACCAGGCCAAGCAGATTGCGCTGCTCGGCCGGTACGTCAGGGCCCACTAGAAAGTCGGGGGCAGCCAACGCGAAGAAATGCAACAGGTGGCTGTGCACTATGTGCGCGTTCAGGTAGAGTTCCCGCAGCTTCCTCGCGGCCGGCGGGATTGTCACACCGTACACCGCATCGCACGCCTTGGCCGAGGCCATGTGATGCGCGCCGGGGCATACTCCGCAGATCTTCGGCGTGATCCTGGGCAACTCCTCGACCGGACGCCCCTGACAGAACCGCTCAAAGCCTCTCAATTCGACAACCTGCACGTACGCGTCTTGGACTTCTCCATTATCGTCGAGGAGAATGTCGATCTTGCCGTGACCCTCGAGCCTCGTCATTGGTGCTATGGTGATCTTGGTCATGACGTTTGCTCCTCAACGGGCTCGTCATTCACGGCGCGATTCAAGAAGGCGTTGGGTAGCGTGAACCTGTAGAAGGTGCCCACCGGATCGCGCACACTCCTTATCGCCTTCTTCATGATATGTGATGGTACGTCGTTCTCATTTGCCGCACCGGCTATCGAACCGATGGCGGAAATCGCCTCCGCCCCGGGGTCCAGCATATCAGGTGTCGGTCCGAAGCATCCTCGACACGGCATGTTGGCAGCGATGCAGGTATGCTCACAACCGCCTCGAGTGGCGATACCCATACAGAGTAAACCCTGGTCCAAAAAGCACTTGGTGGGATCGGCGGCAACCTCGTGGGGACGTTTGACTTCTGAAATGCGGCCGCCGCTTCGCGTTTCGTTTCGCGGGCAAGTGTCACACAACGCCTTATCGGATGCCAGCACCGTTCCCTCCGGGGACACGACGCCGGTCTCAGCGTAGTCCGCGGCAACGCCCAATAGATCGAGAATCCGTTCGTTCGGGGGCGGACATCCGGGTAGCGAAACATCCACCTTCACCACCTGATCCAAGCTCTTCACCTCATTGAAGAACTCCGGAAGCTCCAACTCGTGTCCGTTGACCCGATAGCTGGTGCTCGGCCTGACCGCGTCCGGGTTCTCCGTGGACGGTGTTGTCTGATAGGCCACGTCAAAGATCTCGTCACGATTGGCGAGATTTGCCAGGCCGGGGATGCCGCCAAAACATGCGCACGATCCGTACGCCACCAAAATTTTGCATTTGCGGCGGAAGATCTCCGCCTGTTCGAGTTGCTCGCTCGTTCGCACCGCGCCGTTGAAGAGACCTATGTCCACGCTGGCGTCAGGAAATGCAACGAAGTCTTCGAACTTGTAGTCCATTGCTACCGGCCAATACACGATGTCCGCAATCTTCGCGAGCTCGAGAACCTTTTCTTCCGTATCGAGGATCGAAACATCGCATCCGCCACAGGACGCCGACCAGTACACCGCAATCTTGATCTTTTCAGTCATCGTTCGACCCTCCCCGAGCCAGAATGGCTGCGGCCGGGTTGGGGCCGAGTCGTTTGAGCTTCTCGTTCATCGTCTCGATCGTCTCTATCAGCTCGCCTTGCATCGGCGCACCTATGTACTCGAATCTGAGCCGGGCCTGGTCGAGGCCGAGTTGTCCTATCACCGCTCGTGCCAAGTCGATTCGTTTGTCGGCCACGAAGTTTCCGTGCAGGTGATGGCAACTTCGCTCCGGACATCCTGCCACGAGAATCCCGTCTACACCCATTCTGAACATTTGCATCAAAAGGGCAGTGTTGACCGAACTCGAGCAGCGAATGCGTATGGCTCGATAGTTGGAAGGTGCTGTCACCCGTTCCACACCCGCAAAATCCGCGGCACTGTATGAGCACCAATAGCACAACAGGGCCAGTACCTTGGGCTCGCCGGCCGGTAGGTTCTCGAACGCCACCTCAACCTGGGAGAGGAGCTGTCGATCCG
>JBDGYW010000626.1:0-7179 GCA_039588935.1 Gemmatimonadota bacterium
CCACGCAGCACAGGAAGCGGTAGCGATGAGTGAGGGATTGGTGAAGGTCTACCGCGGCCAACGGCTGCCGTCAGTGCGACTGCTGGGCAATATGGGATTCCAGGCGTTCCCCGATAACATGGCGCCTCCCGGGTTCAGTCAATGGCGCGAAGATTGGAGCGTGTCCGTGGCGGTGAGCTGGAGCGCATTCGACGGATTCCGGACGCGTGGCCTAATCGGTGAGGCACAAGCCCAACTTCGACAGGCGCACGTCGAGGAGGCGCAATTGAGCGAGGGGCTCCATCTGCAGCTCGCTGCTTCAATGGCAGAGTACCGTAGAAGCCAATCGCAACTGAGAGTGACCGAGGAGACGGTCTCCCTCGCACAGCGGACGCTGGAACTCGCCGACGTCAGGTATGCAAACGGATTGTCGACCCAGTTGGAGGTCTCTGACGCCGCTCTCCTGCTCGATCAAGCACGCGTCAACCGCGTCCAAGCTTTACACGCATACGTCAAAGCCCTCGCACAGCTCGAGCGCACGAGCGGCGGACAGATACAGCTATTGAGGTTCCAATGATCAAGCGAATCGTATTCGGCATTATCGGAGTGGGCCTGGTGGCCTTGGTGATTTTTCGAGTGGTGCAGGCTTCAGGTGAACAGGAGGCACCGCCGGGGGTTGAGGAGATCCGCCGACAATCGGGCATCCCGGTCGAAGTGGCCTCAATTCAGACCGGACCGATTGTTGTCTCACGTGAGTACACTGGGACCATCCGAGGTATCCGTAGTGCCACCATTAGAGCCAGGACCGGCGACGAAATCATAGAGATCCCGGTCCGAGTAGGTCAGCGGGTGACATCAGGAGATGTGCTCATCCGCCAATCCCAAGAGGGATCAATGGCTTCGGTCCGTCAGGCGGAAGCCGCTCACGACCAGGCGAGCCGTAGCGTCGAACGTCTGCGCCCGCTGAGAGAACAGGGAGCGATCAGCGAGCAAGACTGGGACAACGCGACCACCGCTCTCTCGGTGGCTGAAGCGAACCTTGCGGCGGCCAGACGGTCTGTGCAACTCACCAGCCCGATCAATGGGGTCGTCACCGACATCCTCGAGACCAGAGGCAGCATGCCGTCCCCGGGAGATCCTTTGGTCCGTGTCTCCGATCTATCTCGTGTGCAGGTGCTGCTCCAAATAAGCACGTCGCAATCCCGGGAACTGGCATTGGGCCAGCAGGCGACGTTACCCGAATATGATCTCACCGGCCAGGTTTCTCGAATCGCCCTGCAGGCCGACCCCGATTCTCGGCTCGTGGAGATTGAACTCACCTTCCCCGGTTCCGGCGGGGCGAGTTCCCACCGAGTCGTACCCGGCGGCCTGGTGACCACGAATGTGGTGGTCGGCCAGAAGGAGTCCGCACTGCTCCTGCCTCGCGATGCGATTGATGAGGGAACTGTCTGGGTGATCGACAATGCCGAGATCGCTTCTCGCCGTTCTGTCACGATCGGACTGGTCGCGACCGATCAGGTGGAAGTGATAGAAGGCCTCGCGGAAGGTGACCGGGTAGTCGTGGCCGGAGCATCGCTCCTCTCAGAAGGAGCACTTGCCAGGATAGTGGGAGGATAACCACCCATGTTCCGATTCTTTGCTCGTCTCGCCGTCTGGCGACCTGTACTGACAAGCATGCTGGTCGTGGTGTTCGTGGTCTTGGGCGCGTTCAGCTACCTCGCCATTCCGATCGACATGTTCCCCGAGATCGAATTCCCGATGATAACGGTGAGCACGATCTACCCAGGGGCCGGACCTGAAGAGGTGGAAACCGAGATCACCGAGCCAATCGAAGACGCGGTGTCCACTATCGCAAACCTGGAGTCGTTGATCTCGTTCTCCCAGGAAAATGTGTCTACGGTGATCATCGAGTTCGACTTCAGCGTAGACCCCGATCTCGCCGCGATCGAGGTGAAGGACAAAGTCGATGTGATCCGTGCGTTGTTCCCATCGGATGCGGAACCACCGACGGTCATGAAGCTCGACATCAATGCGATGCCCATCATGGACATTGCGGTGTCCGGTCCACAGTCACTCGAAGCAATCACCGACCTGGCCGACGATGTGTTGAGCGAACGGCTGGCTCGCGTGGAAGGAATCGCCTCGGTAAGCGTGACCGGTGGCCGTGAGCGTGAGATTGAGGTGTTGGTACACCCCGATCGCCTCCGGGCCTATGGGCTCGCGATCACCGACGTTGCCGGGCTTGTGGGCGGTGAAAACCTCACCATCCCGGCCGGTCGGGTGAGGGAGCCGACCGCCGAGTTCTCCGTCCGCGTTGTAGGGGAATACGCGTCTTTGAGTGAAGTGGAGGAACTTCCGTTGTTCCTCCCGGACGGTGGCAGGGTTCGTTTGGCTGACGTGGCGACAGTGCGAGCGGGCTTCGCTGACGTGCGGGAAATTGCGCGCTATAACGGGAATCCGACGGTGAGCTTGTCGCTCCAGAAGCGATCCGGGGCGAACACAGTGGCCGCAGCGGCCGGTGTGGTCGAAGCAGTCGAAGAACTCCGCGCCCAGGTGCCGGCCGGCGTCGAACTCGAAATCGTGCGGGATGCGAGCGAGTTCATCCGCGATTCGATTCAGGACATCTTCCGCAACATCATCATCGGAATCGTGCTGACGACGCTCGTGCTGTTTCTGTTCTTACACTCCTGGCGTGGGACGATCGTGGCGGCGGTGGCGATGCCGGCAACGATCATTGCGACGTTCCTGCTGATCGAGCAAGCGGGCTTCACGATCAACGTCATGACCCTCATGGCCCTCGGCATTACGGTGGGTATTCTCGTCACGAATACCATTGTCGTCCTCGAGGGCATATATCGGCACCTCGATATGGGCAAGTCGCCCAAGGAGGCCGCCGAGGTAGGAACCACGGAGGTCGCTATTGCCGTGGCGGCGTCTGCTCTGACAAATGTGGTGGTTTTCACACCCATCGCATTCATGCAGGGCATAATGGGACAGTTCTTCATCTCGTTCGGGCTCACCGTGGTGTTCGCGAGCCTCTTCTCGGTGATGTTTTCGTTCACGCTCGCCCCGATGCTTGCGGCGCGCGTTCTCAAGAGCAAAGAAGCCGAAGGGAAGGAAGAGAAAGGAATACTATCCGGGTTCTGGAAAGCATTCGATACCGGCTACAAGAGCCTCGAAAATGATTACCGGTCGGCCCTGAAATGGGCGCTGGGGTCAAAGCTCAACGGGTGGCTCGTTGTGGGCGGAACCTTGATGGCACTGGTTCTCTCCATGGTGGTGGCAGCAACGTTCGTGGGCGGGGAGTTCATGCCCCAGCAGGACGAAGGACTGGCACTGGTGGCGCTGGAACTGCCACCCGGGACGCCTCCGGAGAGGACGTCCGTAGTTGCGGCCAGGGCCGAGGACGCCCTCAGGGAGATCCCCGAGGTCGTTACGATCCTCACGACGGTCGGCGGGCAGGCGGGAGGAATGACCTTCCGCAGCGGGGCGGGTGAAGCTCACGTGGCGCAGCTACAGGTGACCGTGGAATCCGACCGACCTACCGAGGAACTACTACCGGCAATGCGTGAGAAGATGGCATTGATCCCCGACGCGGAGGTCACCGTCACACTCACCGAATCGATGGGGCCCGGCGGCGAAGCTCCCTTGCAGATCCTGATCCAGGGGCCGGAGCAGGATCGCCTCGAAGCCCTGGCCGGGGAGGCGACCAATGTCGTGGCCTCGATCCCGGGCTTGGTCGAGGTCAGCAATAGCATCGCCGATCCAAGGCAGGAGGTAGTATTCCATCCCGATCGCGAGGTGCTGTCCGAACACGGCCTGTCGGTGGCAGCCGTGGGTGGCACGTTGCGGGCGTCTATCGAGGGCGTAATCCCGGGGGTTTACAGAGAAGCAGGAGACGAACGCGATATCCGCGTGCGGCTGACCGAGGCTTCGCGCGATCGAGTCAGCGAACTGGGATCGCTCCAGATTCGTACCCGCGAGGGTGTGGTTCCCGTGAGCAGCCTAGGGTCGATTGCGGAATCCGAAGGTGAAACCGCCATTCAACGCAACGACAAGCAGCGCACCGTACAGATCGATGCGTATATGGCCGGTGGCAGTCTCACCGCGTTGGTGGGTGAAATTCAGGTGGGCCTGGATGCGGTCGAATTCCCACCCGGATACTCGTATGAAATCACCGGCGACTTCGAGATCTTCGCCGAATCACTCGCGGAGATGTTGAAGGCGTTGGTGATGGCGATACTGCTCACCTACATCGGGCTGGCGATGATTCTGGAGTCGTATGTACACCCTATCCCCATCATGTTGACCCTGCCGCTCGGCTTCGTGGGAGTTCTGATATTGGACTACACACAGCAACTGCGTGAAAAGGGGATGGGACTGGTTGAAGCCCTGCTGGAGGCTGCGCCGGTAAGACTCAGACCAATTGTCATGACCAACGTCGCAATCGCGATCGCTCTGGTTCCTCAAGCCTTGGGCTCCGGCGCCGGTGCGGTCTTCAGAGTCCCGATGGCGGTGGTCACAATCGGCGGTGTGCTTGTGGCGGCGGTGTTCACCCTGTTCTTGATTCCTGTGATCTATACCAAGCTCGACCGGTACGCCTTCGCGGCGCACGCGCACCAGCGAGAGGCTGTAGAGCGTAAACATTCGGCTGAGCATCCGGTGGTGAGCGTGTAGAGGGGAGGCAAAGGTCCCATGGCCAAGCCGTGGGACCACACCTCCGCTCTCAACTGAGCCTAAGCTGCCTTACCGACCGTACCTCTCCAGCCACTGCAGATCGTCTTCGTCTGTACGCGCTACGTAGACGACACCACTCCCGAAACCAATAACCCGTGAGTTGGTCGCCAGGAACACGGTGCGCACGCGATCACCGTTCTCGTCAAATACATCGTACTCGGGAGGGGCGTCGAGAGCGACATGCCTCTGAACCCAAAGCTGCCCTTCCGGCGTCGCGCTGACGGCGGAGGGCGGGAAGGGAGGTTTTACCTCGGGCCAGTCCTCGTCCGCGACCTGAAGGCCTGCCATCCTGGCACCTCTCGGAGGCGGAGCCGCGCTGACGTTGCCCCCGCCCCCGCTGCCGGCCGACATCGTTATGAACATCCCGCCACCCGTCGGGTTGGCGCGAGCCTCGAGCCACGCATCCTTGTCGGCCTGCGATATTCCAAGCGGCTGGTATTCGATTTCCTCCCCGACCCTTGCCGCATCTGCGACGTCGGTCCACTCGATCCGGAATCCGACCCCACGCGCCACACCCACGGTCCCGTCCCACGAGACTGACCAGGCGTCAGACGGGCTGAACGGAATCTCCATCATCATCACGTTGCCGCCGCCCCGTTCGATCTTCCGCTCGGGTTGTTTCAGCGCAGCAACCGTGTCCGTCCGATCGCTCTCCAGATTCCAGCGCACGACCAGTGCCGAGTCCGGTGAGCCGCCCGGGGCACCGGCCCCCATCGAGAAATTGCGGGCCTGGAAGTAGACGCTGCCGTGGCGGTCCGTCCCTTCCGGGATGACGAGTCTCATCGACTCTCCGTCCTGGCTCATTAGCGGCGTGCTGATGCCGAACCCACCGTCCGGACCGACCGGAGTGAAGCGTGTGTTGCCCATGTCTACTAGAAGCGTGGAGTCGCCACGCCAGGGGAACAGATCACCGGGGCTGGCGTATTCCCCGGGGCCGCCGCCGGTTCGCCCGATCGTGTCGGCCGTACTCGCGGCCAGGTCAACGATCATCAAGGCCTGGCCGAGACGGTCCGACACAAATAAGCGGCCGTCGCTCAGCTCCCGCAGTCCAACGATCGAACTGAACGCTTCCGGAAACGCCGCGTCGGGCTCGGAGAGTTCAACACTGGCCGCTGCGTCGCCAGTCGTTCCTGAGCCTTCGCCGGCACCACCGCAGGCGCCGGCTGCGAACAGAACGGCTAAAACCATCCACAGCCGCGACCGTCGCTCATGGATTTTTTCGTACATTCATACCTCACTGGTTGTCAACAGACGTGACCCACCGCCAGCCAAGGCCGACGGTGGGTTCTACGCTTCATAGATGAACAACGCTGAAGGTAATCGATCTCTCGTCGCAACACCCGGCCTGCCATCTTCGGATCCGTCCGGTCCGGCCGCTGGCACAACCGAACAAGCCAAAGTCACTCAGAGTACGGCAACACCTCATCACCAAACACGAACAACTCCAGAAAAAGGCCCGCGAGACCGTTCTGCGTCACGTCGCCACCCATTCGGTATGCCCCGGTCAGCCTACTGGTGTTTGCCACGGCTACGAACGTGAGTTCCAGCGCCGGCACGCGGAGAATCAACGCGGAATGGGCGACCGCCAAGCCGTGGTGCCATTCCAGCTTGACGCCCTGTTCGGTCTGTACGTACCACCCCAACCCGTAGGTCTTTTCGGGGCCGTCGATCTCGATCGACGGCGACAGCATCAGTTCCTTGGTCGGCGGCGCCAGGAATCGATCCTGATCGAGCGCTATCGATATCGCGGCGAGGTCGCGAACCGACGAGAACAGTCCAGCGGCAGGGCTGAAGTGACGGAAGTACCCTGACGGTACGACCTGCCCGTTGCTGATCTCGTATGGCAGGGCGATGTTCGCCAGAAAGTCCTGCCGGTCGAGGCCGGCGGTGTAGAAGTCAGGGAGGATATCCGGGTTTGGAGCTGTGTGGCGTAGGCCGAGGGGTTGGAGTACGCGTTCCGCCATTAGCTGAGCGAACGTGTTCCCGCTTGCCTCGCGCATAACGTCTCCCAACCTGATGTACCGTCCCCCGTTGTACCGGTGAACTGTGCCGGGTATCCCCTCCGAGGTGTGGTTGAAGACATGCCTCACCGCGACGATTCCATCAGCCTCGAACTCAACCCCGTAGTCGCTGATAGGGTGGTCGAGGTCCACCAGACCCTCCTCAACCAATTGCAGAAGGACGATCGCGGCGACCGATTTGGTTACCGAGGCCACCAAAAACGAAGTGGTGTCGGTGGCAAGTCGTCCCGTTTCCGCGTCGGCGACCCCGAATCCGCGAGCCCAGACGATCTGGTCTCCTTGCGCGATTGCAGCGGCCATGCCAGGGATTTGCAGCTCCACGCGGATGCTGTCTAGCTGGGCCTCGAACGCCTGCAGCCCTTCCATCGGCTCGACCGCAACCGGTTCAACGAGGGTTTCTCCACAGGCTGCGACCACCAACGCAAAGGTGGCGCACAATGTC
>JBDGYW010000627.1:0-4311 GCA_039588935.1 Gemmatimonadota bacterium
GGGGGTGGGTACCGGCAGCATCGGCACTGATCTTTATGCAGTGATCCTGTCCGTCACCCTGGTCACCATGTTCCTGACGCCGTTCGTGTCCCGGGCCACGGCGCCAGTCTATGGTTTCCTCAGGAGCCGCCGCCCGGACGAGCCCGTGCTGACGATCAACATCGCCCATGAAGAGCTTCACGACCACGTTGTAGTGGCAGGAGCAGGGCACATGGGTCGCACGGTGGCCGGGGTCCTGCGGCGGCTGGGCCTGCCGTTCGTGGTGATCGAACTCGACCAGCATCGCCTGGAGACCTGCCGCGCAAAGGGCCTTGCCGTCATCTACGGCGACGCCAGCCATCCGCTGGTCTTGGACGCGGCGGGGTTGAGTCGGGCCTGCGTGCTACTGATCACCACGCCGTCGCCGGTGGTCACCCTCGCCGCCGCTCGCCACGCCCGGCAGCTACGGCCGGGCCTGCACATCGTTGCTCGCGCCGAGACGAACGAGCTGCTGGAGGAGCTGCACGAAGTCGGCGTGCACGAAGTAGTGTTGCCGCAGATGGAAGCCGGACTCGAGGTGACACGCCAAGCCCTGCTGCACTTAAAGGTGCCAGACCAACAGATCGAGCGGTTCGCGGACGAGGTGCGACGCGAATTCTATCGCCCGCTGCGCCTCGACCCCGGGGACGATTCATCCGTGAAATAGATGGTGGACCCGAGCCCCTTCGGAGCGCGTAGACGGGATTCACGGTCTATCACCCTAGTGACGGAAAGACTACTGATTCTCGGTCAGTTGGTTGGTGATGTGTGCCGGTCGTCGCGACTCGCCGGCATACCTCTTCGTACTCCACACAATCGCCGTTCGGGCCTGGCTTACCGCGTCGCTCATGCCTACACCTATCCTCTATTCCGCCCTCATCACATTTACGGGATCAATACCGAGCGCGCGGCGCGCGGGTATCAACGTGGCGACACATGAAACCAGGAGCACCAACACAGAGACTCCAACAAGAACGCCCGGATCGTTGGGCTGCACCTCGAACAGCAAACTTGCCAGTACCCGAGCGAAGGCCAAGGACGCGACCAGTCCGACCACCAATCCGCTGAGCGCCGGGTACAAACCCTGTGTGGTCACCAAACGCATGATCAATCCCATTCGGGCCCCAAGTGCTATGCGGATGCCAATCTCCCGTGTTTGTCGCGACACCAGGTACGCCACGACTCCGTACAAACCAACGGCCGACAGTACAACCGCCAACCCGGCAAACGCGACCACCAAGAGGAGATAGAACCGAGTCGGAGCGACCTGTTGCTTCATCGCCTCTTGCACTGTCTCTATCTGTCGTAGGGGAACGTTGGGATCGAGGGCCATCACTTCATTGCGAATGGCCGGTAAGAGATGGGTCGCTCCGGTTTCTCCGCGGACATTGACCGTCATATGGCTCGGCCCGTATTGCGCGTGCGCCACGTAGATTTCCGAGGTTGGCTCCCGTGTGAGGCTTCTGGACCGAATGTCGCGGACGACCCCCACTACCGTCCAACCCGGGTCGGCATAGCCGTAACCCACCGCGACGAACACTTGTTTGCCGATGGGGTCTTCATCCGGGAAGTTCTCTGCCACAAAGGTCTCGTTGACAACAGCTACCGGCACGGTCCCTTCGATATCAGGGGCCTCGATGGACCGCCCACGGAGCAACGGGATTCTCATTGTGTCGAAGTACCCCGGTGTCATCGTCTTCACACTGGCGTAGGTCTCCTGACCCAATTCCGGTTCTCCACGATCGTCCACCCTGACCCAGCCGCTGTAGTGATCAAGGCCCAGAGGCGCTCCGAACGCAGCACCCGAGGCCGCAACGCCAGGGAGTCCTTGGATGCGCTCATCCAGGGTCCGGTAGAACGACGCGACCTGTTCCAACGTCTCGTACCGTGCGCGGGGGATTGCCAGCGTGAACCGCACGATCTGTTCGGTCTCATATCCGAGGTCAACTGCGAACATGCGAGTGAAGGTCTTGAGCAGGAGCCCGCTACCCGTGAGCAGCAGAATCGACATCGCCACCTCAATAGCCAACAGTGCGCTTCTGAACCGACTGGAGCCCTTTGGCGCCGCGCGATCACGGCTGCTCGACCTGAGACCCGTTATCATTCCGCCTCGAGTGAGCGTAACTACTGGCACGAGGCCAAATAGCAACGCCACCAAGACCGTCACACAGAGTGAGAATGCTAGAACAGGCCCGTCCAGGGTTACTTGTTCGATTCTGGGTATCGTTCCGGCTGAGAGTCCTTTCATGGCACCGACTGCCAGGTGCGCGCCTGCCATGCCAATAACCGCGCCGGCTATTGCCAGGATTTGGCTCTCCAACAATATCTGCCGGATCAATCTGCCCCGACTGGCGCCGAGTGCAGCTCGCGTTGCGATCTCACCTTGCCTGGCGTTGGCGCGCACAAGCAGTAGGATTGCCACATTGCCGCAGGCGATGAGCAGCACGAGCCCAACGGCTCCCGAAAGGACCCACAATCCCGCCCGAACATCCCCGACTATTTGGTCCCGGAGCAGATTGACCCCGAATCCGACTTCGTGATTCAAATCTGGGTATTCGAGAGCGAGTCGTTCGGCCAGCACCGTTAGCTGCGTTTGGGCGATCGGCAGCTGAGCTTCTGGAGCGAGACGCCCAACAGTGAGGCGAAGACGGCAACCCCTGTCACATTGCTCAGTGGAGAGGCGATCGGCGACCCAGATGTCAGTGCCATCAGGGAAGCTGAACCCGGGGGGCGCAACGCCGACCACCTCCCAGGGGATCTCAGACAATTCTATTGACGTGCCGATGACGTTCTCATCACCACCAAGCTGCTCCTGCCACAACCGATGGCTGACAACGAGCACCCGCGGGCCGTCCGGGTCGGCTTCTTCGACCGTCAGGTCGCGTCCGGCGGTGGGGTGGAGCCCGAGCATATCGAGAATGCCCTCTGACACCAATGCCGCTTTCGCGAGCCGCGGGTTCCCATCACCTGTAAGCGTCATAGTGCTGGTCCGATATCCAACCAACTTCTCGAATGCCGGAAGTGCCGCAACATCCTCGATATCAGGGAGGGACATGTTGTCCCTCCCATCGGGGTTCTCCATATCATGCGTGCCGACAATCACCAATTTGCCTGGCTCATCGAACGGAAGTTGACGCAGTAGAACCCCGTTCACGACGCTGAAGATGGCGGTGTTGGCCCCAATGCCCAGCGCGATCGTTAGAACGGCGATGACGGAGAATCCTGGCTGGCGGAGGAGTGAGCGAAGCGCATAGCGGATATCGTGAAGTGTAGAAGACAAGACTTTCTCTCCTCTTGTCGAGAGCGTCGAATGAAGCGGGGACGCCGGGGCAACTGGCCCGGAAGTGGGCAAGACAGATTCCCTGACAGCGGTGGACAGCACGCTACCGAGAGAACGGACCACGAACCACAGGCGACGGATGCCGCGGCGGTCGAGAAGCCCGTCCATGAACGACTCTTCCATTGCCGCCCCATACTGGCGCCGAAAGCGAACAGGAAGTGAGGCTCGAGCGAGACGAAAGACACTGAGCGCAAGCTCAACAGGAAGTTGTTTCAACGACACGATCCCTAGCCGTTCGGTAGCAGATCGCGGTTCCGCGCGGTAGCTACCAGGCCTGCCAAGTGGGTAGCCTCTTCCTGCGCGATTTCCGACCCTGCTGGAGTCAGGCCGTAATACCTCCGAGGATGGCCCCGGTGGTTGGTCGGCGAGTCGGCGGGTGCCGGTTGTTCTTCCACGAGGCCGCGGACCGTCAACCGCGAAAGCAGGCGGTACAGCGAACCGATCTCCGGTCGCATGCGGCCGCCTGATTGTTGTTCCACGGCTTTCATAATTGCGTATCCGTAGGAGGGCCCGGCAGCCAAAGCCAGAAGTGCCTGAAACTCGATCCCACTCAAAGAATCACGGTGTCTTTCGCTCATGATTACATGCTCGCATCATATATGTTGTAAGCATGTATACACAGTCACGGGGTGTTTGGCAACTGGTCTGGGCATTCCCCCGGTAGCTGTCCGGCGGTGGGATTGTCGGACTGTTCGGACGGTTGGATTGACGATTCTCACTTCGCCCTGACGCTTCTCGACCCGGTCCTCAAGGCCTGGAGACACACTATCCCTCATCCCTGGGATGCAACAAGTGGAGTTGCGAGAGGTCAGCGCACGAGCGTCGTCCTGGCTGTGCCAGTTTCTGTGTCAGTAAGGTCTTACAAAGTCTTACATCGGGGGGTATGAAGTACAACAAAGGACGAACTCGCGGTTTGACTACAAGTTGTTTGTCAGAAGAGAAACAGCAACGCC
>JBDGYW010000628.1:0-4281 GCA_039588935.1 Gemmatimonadota bacterium
TCGACAACTCGATCGTGGTGCTCGAAAACGTATTTCGACACGGAGAGTTGGGAGCAGACTCGATCGACGCCGCGAGCCGCGGCGCAGAGGAGGTACAGGGTGCAATCACCGCGTCGACGCTCACGACCATCAGCGTGTTTGGTCCGATCATATACGTGCAGGGAGTCGCGGGGCAATTGTTCGGCGCCCTATCGTTTGCGGTCGCTTTCGCGTTGGCGACCAGCCTCGTTGTCGCGCTGACGCTGCTCCCGACTATGGCAGCGCGCTGGGGAATGCGCTCCGGGCAAAAGGGCACATTTGCACGCCGCCTTTTAGCTGCGGTGTGGGTACGGACTTCCGTCGCGGTAGGTCGCTTCTTTAGGCCTTTTCTCGACTGGTTCGACGGCCAGTTTGCGAAGTTTGCCGCCTGGTACCACACAATCCTGGAAAGTGCCCTCGATCGCCGCGGACGTGTCGTGGCTGCTGCTACATGCACGTTGGTTGCCGGGCTTGCAATTGCGTGGGTACTCGACCGCGACGTTCTACCTGATGTGGATCAGGGAGCGTTCCAGGCTCAACTGACACTCCCGCGCGGCACCGCTCTCGATGAGACAGCGGCAAGCGCTGCGCGGCTCGAGAGTTTGTTCCTGGGCGATCCGGCAGTCGATGCAGTGTTCACGCGAGTTGGACGCCAAGACGCGGTCGCGGGTGTGGAGGATGAGGAATTCGGGCTGCACACGGCCGTGCTGGAAGTGCGCATAAGACAGGGCGAACGAACGGCGGTTGCTCTGGAAAGAATGGCGTCGGCGTTGGCGGAATACCCGCCGGGAACATTGACGCTCGAGACTGGCAATGCCACTGCACTAGGCCAGCTGCTTGGCGGAGGAGAGGCTGACATTGCGGTGAGAGTGCGGGGAGACGAGCTGGATGAAACCTGGCTCCATGCACGGGCGGTGGAAGCTCGACTGCAACCGATCCAGTCGCTCAAGAACGTAAGGTTGGCCGTCGAGGAGGGCCAACCCGAGATCCTGGTGGAGATCGACCGCGACCGCGCCGCCGCTTTTGGAATCGAGCCTCGCCAGATCGCGGCTACCGTAGAGGATTACATGCGCGGCAGCCGCACAGACAACGACTACGTCGACTTCGACGAAAAGGTCGCGGTCATCATCCGGCTCCCCGAAGCACAGCGCCGAGCCATCGAGACGCTCGACGTACTTCAGGTGGATGGCATTCCACTGAGAGAATTAGTGCGAACCAGGGAGACGGTCGGCCCCGCTGAGATCCGCCGCATAGAGCAGGCGCGCACCGTGGCGGTATTTGCAGACGTAGCCGAAGGTGGGCTCGACGGTGCACTCGCTGACGTCCGAACGGCTCTGGTCGGAACGCCACCCCCTGACGGGGTGAGAGTGGACATAGGTGGCGAGAACGAGGAGCGCACGCGAAGTTTCCGCGATCTTGCCTTTGCATTCGCATTGGCACTGCTCCTTGTATACATGATCCTCGCGGCTCAGTTCGAGTCGTTCATTCATCCATTCACGATTCTGCTCAGCGTGCCGCTTGCCACGGTTGGTGCTGCGATCGCCCTCTGGGTGACCGGCGAGGGCCTCAATTCGATGAGCCTCATCGGTCTGGTGATTCTCGTCGGGATTGTGGTCAACGACGCGATAGTGAAGGTGGACTTTATAAACCAAATGCGAGCGGCGGGGCAGCCGCTCCGACAGGCCATTCTGGAAGCCGGGCGCGTCCGCTTGCGACCAATTGTCATGACGACGGTGACGACGGTGCTCGGATTGACACCGATGGCGCTGGGCCTGGGGCGCGGCGCCGATCTCAGAGCCCCCCTGGCAATTGCGGTCATCGGTGGTCTCATCAGCGCCACGGCGCTCACGTTGGTTGTTGTGCCGGTCGCGTACGACCTGCTCGATGAACTGAGGCTCAAAGTCCGCGCCGTCTTCGGATTGGCGAGTATAGCCTCGGAGAAGGCCTCATTGGGGGCCGCTGGCGGACCGTCTGCGGCCTCCCTCGGGTTCGGCCCGAGTTCAGGCAAGGGGCAGTCAGGAGGTGAATCGTGATCCGCATGTCCATTCGCCGGCCTGTGGCCGTGAGTATGGCCTATCTGGCAGTTGCATTGCTCGGCATTGCAGCCTGGCGCAACATCCCGATTGAACTCCTGCCCGATACCGAACTCCCCCAACTGAACGTGAACACGCAGTGGTCCAGTGCCTCGCCCGAGGCGATGGAGGCGTTCGTAACGGCGCCGCTGGAAGCCGCCATTCAGCAGGTTCGGGGCGTGGAGAAGATCACGTCCTGGTCGGAGGAAGACCGTAACTCGGGTGCCGCCACCTGCAGGATCACAGTCGAGTTCGAACGCGACACCGACATGGACTTCGTACGCCTCGAACTCTCGGAACGCCTCGCCGCCCTCGAGGAAGAGCTTCCCGACGGCGTGCGCCCGCCACAGGTGCAGCCTTATACGCCGAGAGAGTTCCAGGATCAGCAGACGCCGTTCCTGCGGTACACGGTAACGGGACCGTTGATGCTGGAAGCGCTAAGGGAACATGTGGACGACCGAATCGTTCCCGAGCTGACACAGGTCGACGGTGTTGCCACGGTCTTCGTGTACGGAGGTCGAGATCGCGTGCTGGCCATTCGCCTCGACGAGGAGAAGATCAATGCCCTCGGCCTGAACTCCTTTTTGGTGGCGCAGCGGATAGCCGACCTGGAGTATGTTGCTGAGGCTGGGATGGTTGAGTCAGGCGGATTGCTCCGCACGGTTGCCATCCGGAACCGCACCGAATCGGCCGACGAGATTCGTAGAACGGCGCTGCTCACAGATGGCGGCCGCATCGTGCGTGTCGAAGATGTTGCGACGGTACACGACACGTTCGAGGAGGCGTTCGAGTACTACAGAATCGACGGTCAACCCGCGGTAGCGTTCCTTGTATACAAGGAAGCGATGGTCAACACCGTGCGCGTGGCCGACATGGTGAAAGCTCGGATCGACGAAATCGCCGGGATACACCCGCCGGGTGTGCGGCTGATTCTCGACGACGACGAGAGCGAGGACATCAAGGCTCAGCTCCAGGATCTGCGCATTCGCGCGTCGATTGCCGCTGGCGTCATCTTCTTGGTATTGCTCGTATTCCTGCGTTCATTCCGCTCCGCCGGCATCGTGTTTGCCACCATCGCCTTCTCCATTCTGATTGCGCTGAACCTCACCTACTTCGGCGGCCTTACGCTGAACGTGCTCACTCTAATGGGCATGGCGATGGGCTTTGGCCTGATCGTTGACAACGCAATCGTAGTGCTCGAGAACATCTATCGAAAACGCCAGGAGGGGCAGGGGCCGGCAGAAGCGGCGGAGTCTGGTGCGCGTCAGGTGATGCTGCCGATATTCGCCGCGACGCTCACCACACTCATCGTCTTCATCCCGTTTGTCTATCTCCAGGGCGAACTCAGGATTTATTACGTGCCGCTCGCGATTGTCGTGGGCATGAGCTTGCTGGCTAGCCTGTTTGTTGCATTCACATTCATACCGGCTCTGGCGAGCAAAGTCTTGGGCTTGAGGAGAGGGGACCGGGGCCGGACGGAGTCTGCGAGGACTCCCTTTTACGTCCGTTTCTACTCCGCCATTCTCGGCTTCACGCTCCGGCTAACGCAGCGGCGGCGCTGGCCCGTCCTGCCTCTGGCAACAGTTGCCGTAGCGGCCACCATCTTCGGTGGCTCCTACTATTTGTTCTACAAATATGTGAACCGCGGCATCGTGTGGGGACGCTGGGGTTCGAGTGATACTTACATCGACATTCAGGTCCGGCTGCCGCGAGGTTCGGAGTTGGAGCGCACGGATGAGTTGACCCGTTTCTTCGAGGACAAGCTCAGGCAGCTTCCCGAAATCGAGCAGTTCGTGACTCAGGTGCGTCCGCAGTGGGCACGCATCCAGGTCACCTTCCCGGATTCGCTCGAGACGACACTTGTCCCTGTGGCGATCAAGGAGCAGTTGCTTGCCTACAGTTACCTGTTCGGTGGGGCGGAGGTGCGTGTCTACGGCTATGGGCCTTCCTTCTACGGTGGCGGTGGGGGGTCGCCCAACTACTCGATAAAGGTGCTGGGTTACAACTACGAGAGGGTGCGGGAGATTGCCGAAGATCTGGGGCTCCGTCTCGCACGGTTTTCACGCGTGCGTGACGTGGACGTGAACTCGTCCGGGATGTGGTACCAGCGTGACAAAGCGACCGAGTTCGTGATGACGGTCGACCGCCAACGACTCGGGCTGTACGGACTCACGACGCAGAACGTGATTCG
>JBDGYW010000629.1:0-4270 GCA_039588935.1 Gemmatimonadota bacterium
GCGCTGCCACTTCCCCGGGCGTGCGCAAGATACCCAGGCCAATGATGCCGCCGATGACGACAGCCAACGTGAAACCGCTGCCTAGCACGCGCCGCGGGTGGTGCTCTGCGTCACTGGTGCTCAATAGGCCTCCCTGCTAGCGGACGGATCCGATCATTCCGAGTATCGATCTGCTCGTTGTTGAATTCTGTCGAGTTCTTTTTCGATCTCATCTGAGAGAGCCGGTGGCTCATGTGTCGAAAGCACCTGTTCCACTGTTTCGCGCGCTTCTTCCAGAAGGTCCTTCTTGCCGGGCAGGTCCCAGCCAGGTCTGCGAGCATCCAACGTGAATTCTTTGGGCGCCAGGCGCAGAGACTCTTCAATCACTGCACGCGGGAATTTTACGATGTTTGAATTCGAGTCGATTTCTGCCCCTGCATCTCTGAGAAATTGGCGTCCTTTGGCCGTGTTGACCTTGACGCCGGTTGTTGCAAGGACTGCCAGGGATCGTTCATGTACCTGCGCTTTTTCTTCTTCTGAAAGCACTCGTAGTACAGTTTCCAAAGCTCAGGCCTCCTGACTCGAACGTTTAATCCAGGCGATTACCCTTGCTCACGTGATCTCGGTTGCCGGACAGGGCGTTCAGCTTGCCGGCGCGAGCCCCTCCCCGATCCTCCTGACCACGATGTCTACCTCGTTGTCCTTTAGCATCGCCGTGCCGATCTCGAGGTGCCCATCGGCCAGGCCGAGGTAGCATGTTCGGATCGAAGGATCGCCTTGCACCAGAAGATCCTGCGCCTGCTCCACCGAGAGCGGAATGATCGACGTGTCCCACAGGATTCGGAGGTGCGGACGTCCGCCTTCAGTCACCGGGTACGTCACTTCGGTCCGTATTGCGGGATAGGCGGCGAACTTCTCCGCCAGCAGGTTTACCATCCCCGTCTCCCTCACGTGCTCGACGGAATAGTCGTAAGTGAGGCTCACTTCGACTGCCGCCAGCATCCCCAGGATCTCTTCCTTGCTGACCTTCATGCCGCGGCCGACCGTGTCGGAATTTGGAGAGTTGTTCAAACGGGCCGCCTCAATGAGGTCGGCACGCCCGAGCAACATGCCGGCGCTGTAGGGCCCGCGGAGACCTTTGCCTCCGGAAAAGGCCGCAAGGTCGAACCCACCCTCGAGATAACCCGACAACCCTTCAACCGGTGGGACCGTGTTCGACCCATCGATCAACGTCGGAATGCCGAGTTCCTTGCCCTTGGCCGCGAACTCACTGAGCGAAACGTGGCCGTTCTCCTCCAAAATCTTGCAGAAGAACATCATCGCGGTTCTGTCGTTCACCACTCTGTCGACCTCATCGAGAGTATCGACTTCCACGAACCAAACGCCCGCGCTCCGCACCCCGTGATCGTAGGAGTAGCGGTGAGATCTCAAGACGATGACCTCATTCTTCATGCCGCGCAGGTCGGGAACGCGGCTAATCAGATTCGCGTCTGTACCAGTGATGCACGCTGCCGTCCCCAACGTCATGGCCGAAGTGGCACCCGAGGTGACCATGGCCGATTCACACCCGATCAACTCCGCCAACCGCCGTCCCACAGCCTCCTGCAACTCCTCCATTATGACGTTGCGCGTTCTGGCGTATTCCATCGCCTCGACAACTTCCGGCCACATGTTCCGTCCACCCAGAGCCGAATAGGCGGCGGCCGCGTTTATGAAGGGTTTTACGCCGATCTCTTCGAACCAGTCACGTGTGGCGTGTGGGGTCGAGGAGGTGGCACATCCTTCCATTGTCGAAAGAAGTGCCGTACCCGGCACCAAGGTCGCAGCGTTCTTCAGAAAGGACCTTCGATTTGTCACGGGAACTCCCCTAGCTGGTCTTTCGATTTCCAGGCAACTGTGTCAGCACCAAAGAAAATGGGCAACGCTGTTAAGGAGGCTTCCCTACCCCCGTTCGCCTGAGAAGACCACAGACGTTTCGTTCCGACCGTCGGGTAGGGTCACTACAGGCGATCGCGCGATGTGTGCAGATAGTAATCGACCACCTCGCCTGCCGCATTTAGCACGTGGATGCCGGGGTGAAGGACCGTGGTGGTACATATGTGACCGGGCACCGCCAACAGGTATTCACCCACACGAGGTAGTTCGCCCGAGATCCTGAATACACCGTGCTCCTCGCTCTGGTGTACAAACTCTGCGTCGTCGTGGCCCAGCAAGCACGCCCTCTCCTCGACCGGGAGATCGGAGCTGACCGCCTTGTTCCCCAGATCCGTCGTTATCACGGCAGCGTCCGGACACGAGTCCACCACCTGGGTCAGGATCAGCGCAGCCCATCGAAACGGTCTGTCGGGCATCACCGTGCTATAACCCCAGTCCCAGTAGATGAATGTCCCGGGGGATCCGTACATGCCTTCAGTGCGCGCATAGTAGACGCCCGAGAAGCTTCCGCCGGCAACCACACATGGAACCGGCATCCCAGCTGACTCGACTTGGAGCTGGAATCGCTGAAGAGCCTCCACGTGCCGCTGCGCCGCCGCCTCACGTTGAGCAGGGTCGGCAAATTCGTCGTGCCCGTCGTAGAGGTGGAATCCCGCGGCGTCCAGAAACTCGTGGTTGTCTATTTCTCGATAAAGACTCTCGGCATCCGGTCCGATTTCGATGCCCGTACGGTGCATGCCGGCGTCCAGGTCCAGCATCGCACGTAACGACTGCTTTCGGCGGGCTGCGACGGTCGCGAGCACCTCTACGTGATACGGCGTACTCACGATGGTGGCAATCCACGCTTCGGGGTAGGACGAGACCAGGTCACAGAGACGCTCGACCTTGCGCTCCTGGCCCTGCGGGAACGAAAGGATTGCCTTGCGTGCACCGGCCTGGAGAACCATCTCCAGTTCCTTCAGAGTGGCGCACTTGAAGCTGTCGATCCCAGCCTCTACCTGTTTGCGCGCGACAGCCTCCGCCTTGTGTGTTTTGACGTGGACCATCAGATGCTCGGCACCGTGCACCAACTCGCAGACGCTGCGAATGTTATGGTGCATTTTGTCCTGGAAGAGCAGGATGGCCGGTGTTTCCAATGCGTCCGGGTCGGCTACACAATAATCTCCAAAGGTGATCATCGAGACCTTCCTCAGAAGTCGATGTATTGGACTTGATCCAATTGCCGAGCTGCCTCGAGGATTGCACCTGCAACAGCCAGGTCCTGTATCGCTATCCCGGAGCTGTCGAAGACTGTGATCTGTTCTTTGGAGACTCTGCCGGGTGATTCTCCGAGTGTGACAAAACCCAATGCGCAGATTTCGTCGACCGCGCTAATGAGACCATCGTGATAGGCGTGTTGGAATTCACCGATAACGACAGACTGTTTGGGATAGTCCGCATACAGGCTTGCTCTTCGTAGAATCGCAGTGTCGAGCTCGTATTTTCCCCTGTCGTCAGCACCCATCGCCGAGATATGAGTTCCTTCGTCGACCCATTCGTCCCGGACAAGAGGTGCCTCCGAAGGCGTTACTGTGGTGACGATATCCGAACCACGCACGGCATCTTCCGCACTCGTGAAACGGATTTTGATGTCCACGTCCTTCAGGCGATCCGCTATCCAGTTGGCACGCGTCTCGGATCGAGTGGAAATCTTGATCAATGAGAGCGAACTAACCTCGGCCACCGCCCGAATCTCCTGCTCGGCCTGATGCCCTGCTCCGATGACGCCCAGCACCTCCGCGTCGGAACGAGCGAGGCAGGAAACGGCAATAGCGTTCGCGGCCGCAGTTCTGTAGCCATTTGAATAGGAGGCGCTCACCAAGGCCTCCGGAAATCCGGATTCTGGATCGAGCAGCAATATCGTCGAACCGTGGGCGGGTATGCCCTTCTCGAAATTACCGGCCCAATATGTACCGCACTTGAGACCAACCAGTTCGTTGTCGCTATCGATACCGGATTTGATGGCAAACGCCTCACCATCGTGCAGGCCGGTGCCGATTGCGACATCAAACACCTGGGCGCGATTTGCGGCAACAGCCTCGAACGCTTCCTTAACAGCCTCGAACGCAAGTTGACGTGTGATGATTCTTCGGACCGTCTTCTCGGAGACAACGGCAAGCTTGCTCATCGCCCGCACCCCTTAGGGATTTTTCGAAGATTAATATGTCGGTCTAGCGTTGTGCCGGATCCGATACCAGCACTGCTTCTCGAGCTACCAACGCCACTGCGGCCTTGGTAACGTCGGTCGCAAAGGCGTAGTTGAAGGTCACTCCGGTAGGGCTTTCCGGATCGTTTGCCAGTCGATCCGAGGCATCCC
>JBDGYW010000630.1:0-4263 GCA_039588935.1 Gemmatimonadota bacterium
GTCTCGTTGTAGCTGTTGTGAACCTTTGTCATTCCCTGTCCACCATGCCGTCGGTGATTTTAGGCTCGACTCCACTTCATTCCAAACAGCGGCCTGATCCATTTCGACCGTCTGAGGGCGTACTCGTAAAGCAGAAAACAAACGCAAAAAGTGCCTACCAGCAGCAAAGCCAATTTCAAGTATGCCGGCAGCGCGAGGGGCAGTAGGAAGTAGGCGATGATGAACTGCACCGGCAGGTGAACGATGTATACCGGGTAGACAGCCTGGCTCAGGTAGGACAATCCGCGGGACGGCCTATTGAGATACAACGATCCGAAGCCGAGTACGGCCAGTATCCAGCTCATGGATTCAAGAGCAGTGAGCCAGTTGGGTTCCGCCTGCAACTCGAAGACCAACAGCCGAACCAGATAGAGTGAACCTGCCACGACCAGTGCAACCCAACGAGTCCTTGCGACCGCAGGCCAAAAGTCTTGCTGCGCACAGATGAAAATGAAGCCCCAGAAAAAGCAGATCAAGCCCATCAGCCATCCGTGAACGGTGTCGACGTAGATGGCGAAATACTCCGGATTGACAAGCCACGCTTCAACCACGAGAGGCAGCGCAAAGAGAAAGAGCCCCAGGGGCCAGCGGACTGCTTTCGACAGAACCCGGAGAAGGGCGCAATCCGGATGATCCTTCAGGTAGACCAACGTGTAGAGGAGCCACAAGACATACGCAAAGATGTTCGCCAAGAACCACAGGTGCCCGAAATTGAGCGAAAAATCGGCCTCCCAGCCAAGAAAGGGCAGTGCTTTCGCGAGGATGGCACCAAATACGTAAACGTTGAACACAAAGGGCAAGACAATCCGGATCGCCCGATCTTTCAGCAGTTGCTTCCAGTCGCGGCGTTCCAAAGCGAAGCGAACACCCATACCGGAGATCAGAAAAAGCAGAGGGATTCGCCAGACAGCAAGCATGGATAAGAAAGGCACCAGCTCACCAAGGAGCTGCTCGTTCTGAGGGAATCCGATCGAGGCCGCCCAGGACTGAAAGCTGAGGATGATGTGGAAGACTATGAGCAGAACCAACGCCAGCGTTCGAAGCCAGTCAACGTCGTAACGGCGCTGCATGGGAACGGCTGCGTGTGTAGCGACTCCCTCGGGCTTCGTACTGAGTTCAGTCTGCATCATTACTCACTTGTGTATGCGGTCGTGCCGACTATACAGCTCTCCTGATCAGTGTAACGAAATATCCAAGACGCGAACACATCTCATGGAGATGGACTGAGTCTGTGGCACCCAGTCCCCCTGTGCTGTTGTCTTTTGCTATGAGCGCTCTCGGCTTCACTGATCCGTTGGATGAGCCCGGAGCAGACCAACACTATCCATCATGGAAGCCACTCCGTTACCTTTGATTACCGTCATGGAACGCAGCGCTTCCGTGTGACGAGACACCAGTGAGTTCAAGAAGGGGACCTGGCAAACGCGCGGGTCCCCTTTCACTTTTGCCGTGTTCGCCACTAGGATGTAAGTGACCTTCCAGTGAGAGAGGCAAGTTGCCGAACCCAGTAACGTAGCGGGAGCAAGATGAATTGGGACGAGCAGACATACAAAGACCGGTTTGGCAATGACTGGACAATCCAGATGGAATCGACGCGTGGGAAGCCGAAGCGCGTGTCATTCACGTGCGATGAGTTTCTCCTGGTAGCTGTAGAGGATGAAACGGAAGCACCAACGGAGTCCACGTCGGAGCGGGTCAAGGAACTCTTCTGCGCCGCAGAGCGGGTTGTCACGCACGAGGAGGAGAAGTGGTACGTGGGATTTCGGACACGGACCGGGAGGGGAGGACGGTCACAAGGCGGGGTGCAAACCAGGTTCAGATCGGAGAGTGGAGAAGTGCGGTACGCCAAGAGGATGCTCCAGTTCAGACACATGCCACGCGCTGAACTGTGCGAGCAGTTGGCTGCTGCCAAGGCTACCGTGAGGACACCTGCCTGAAGGTGCCTGGCCTTTTGAATCGGGAGACCAAATGCAGTTAACTGTCGGGTCGAATCGCCTTCAAAATACCGACGGCGTAATAACCGTACGAGGAAGAAGACAGATTCGCCTGGAGTGGGGACCGTTGGACTCCGGACTACTGCTCACCATGGATCTCTACGGCGCCGGAGGTACGCATATCGCAAGGTTGCGGCGAAATCACTGGACTTTCAACGACTTTGATCGATTCGACTTCACGACTAACGTGCGTGGCCTGAATCTCGTCGACTCCAAGTTGAACCAGGTTGTCCTGGACGCCCGGATCTTGGGACGCGGTTCAGTCGTGATCACGCAGGGAGAATTCTTCACCTCCGCGGGACACCAGATAGAGCTCACGAGGGAAGACTGGAGCGACGTCGTTGTCGAAAACAAATCGTGAGCGCGGTTTCCTGATATGTCAGGTCACAACATATCTACTTCGGTGAGCGACGTTGGCGGGCGGCACGAGTTCCTCTGTGCCGGAAAGACCTGGTCTGTCACTCGACATACGTCGTTGAAGTCGAGGCATACGGGCCTGAGCTTTGGGCGGGACGACGAAACACGATTCCTGGAGTTCACGCAAGGCGCCCTGCCCAGCGATCGTGAATTGAAGTCGATGAGTGAGGAAGTTCTCTGTGTCTTCCTGCTGCGCGCGGTGGCACAGTAGGGATCCGCGAATCGAATAGCCGATCGAAGATTTCCCAGCTTTGCCTGAGGTGATTCAACACGTCTTGCCGACCCTGAAATTCTCTCCTGTCTCCAGGAAGAAAAACGGCATTGGGCGAGAAGAACGACTCCAACCTAGACCAGTTTCCATCTTCGAATGTCTCCACGAAGGCTTGCGCATAGGAGGAGAATGCCTCTTCGATACTCACGTGTACGTTCTCCCTGGGTTGGCTGAACGAGCCGGACAATTCGAGTCTCCTTGCCAGCGTATCGAAACATCCAACCCGCAGACGCTTTGTGTGAAGTTCAACGATGGCCCGCGAGAGTCAAAGATGAGCCATTCTATGTCATGTAGCAGCTAGCACTTCAATGATCTTCGAGCAGCCTCCATCGCACAGATGACCAGCATGGTCGGCGACATCTTCAAACTTCCGTCCGACTATTTCGGAGCACTCGAACTTGTAGTCAGTGCTTCTCAAGAATCTCTCAATCGTTTCTGTGGCTCTGGGGTTTTTGAAATCGACTTTGGAGTCTCCGCCTTGGCTGCTGCTCATCCCGATGATCCATATCGCGGCTCCCAATGCCCCACAAGCACCTCCACTCAATCCAATACCACCCGCAAATCCCGCCGCCATGACCCTACGCATATCCGATACGCCCATCTTCTGTGCCAGCATTGCCGCACAACTTACCGGAGGGGAGGGCGCTTCCAAATGTGTTTCGGAAAGAGCGGCGCTTATCTCCCTGAATGCCACCGGGGCAAATCTCGCGGCCATGCGAAAGCAGCCTATGCTACCGCCTTTTATGAGGAAGTACATGATCATCTGCATATTCGACGATGACTTGTCTATATCAGTGATCTCGAGGCAATTGACATTGCTGTTTTGAGCGCGGAAGGATTCCACAATCCGGTGTGCCGCAATGATTGCCCCTGCTTCAGCATGCGGGCCCGGACCAAACTTTCGATACGCTTGAGCCCCCGCTGCAAGTGTCGCGCCCCAAATCATGCCGCACTGGTAGCCATGCTGCATGATTCCGCCCGCGAAGGGCATGGAGGCGCGTTCCTCGAGTTTCAACGGGTGATCGAACGCATGGTCGAGAACGTTACATAGCGTTTCCGAGCAGGTTCCAACTCTTAAGAACGTACGGACCGTTCCTATGGACGATATCCCACTCTTTCCTTCAGTCATCAGGTCTCATCTTGTCTTTCGACGAAGTCAGGTTGTCGGCGTACTTCACTCTCCATCGGCCCGATAATACCCGCCAGCGCCGACGCCCGCAAACGAAGGTGACCCGCATATGTGGATTGAGGTTGGTGCGAGAAGAGTGGTAGGGAAAACATAGTGAGGCGTGGGGATGGATGGAGTGGATGAGCACTTGTAGGTTTCCTCCTCACCTTCAAGTGTCGGAAGGAAGGACCGAAGCCATGGTCCGGATTATGCTGACTGGTTCGTTTCTAATCGCTGGTAGTCTCCATCTCCTGGCAGAGACGTCATTTCCCCTGCATGCTCAGTTGACCACCGACCCTCATGCGGTCAACACAAACCAAGCCATTGACGCCCAGTCCGGAGCTGGCCCGGTCGCCCGGTTCCTGTTTGACGGG
>JBDGYW010000631.1:0-4263 GCA_039588935.1 Gemmatimonadota bacterium
GTATGCTGGTCACTGTACTTACAGTCAGGACCTAAGCAAGATCCTATGTCTGAACCCACACAACCATGAAATCGCCCAACAATCGACGCCAGTTCGTCAAATGTGCCTCTGAGCATGACGCTCGGGAATGTGCACTTGCGAGATGCTGCTGCAGCGGAAATGGGTGCTCCGGTTCTGCGTGTCTTTGCCGGCGCTCAACCGACGGGGCATACCTGGGACGAAGCAGCGGTCTGGATATCGGAAGCGCTGGCGCAATGCGCTGAGCATGGGGAGAAGCATGGCGTGCTGGTGGGTGTGCAGAACCACGGAAACATGCTCCAAAGCGCTGACGAGGTACTGAAGATACTCGGGATGGTGCAATCCGACTGGTTGGGAACGATTGTCGATACGGGCAATTTTTTGACATCTGACCCGAATGCCGACATCGCACGGGTTATTCCGCATGCCGTCAACTGGCAAGTCAAGGAACTGCTCCGCGATCGGCAGGGACCCAAGATCGACATGGTCAGACTGGTTGTCATCATCCGTGCCTCGAACTATCGCGGCTACGTTCCCATCGAAACCCTCCCAACACCCGGTAGGGAAGACGAATATGATGCTTACGCCCGCGTACCCGTGTTGAACGAACTACGCAAGGCTCTCGATTGAGGCAGGACTTGACCTGTCTCTTAGCCATGACATCGTGATTCGAGGACATGACAAGACGCTAACGGTCGGTGTCTCGGTATGCCTATACGACAACGATACGTTCACTGTCGAATCCTTCCTCGATGAGCCTGCTGAAGTAACGATCATTGCAGGCGAGGGGATCAGTGTGTTGCATGACCTGGAAACCGGCGAAGCACTCTTCGCGGCTCCCGACATGGGAGCCCAATAAGAACAGGAGGATGCGAGACATGAGTCCACACTTCACTCCCTGCGACTCGATTCATTGGAATCTATCCATGCGCACCGTACTCTTTCTCGCCGCGCCCCTCGCCGCTGTTGCCGCCGTATCCGTCAGTCCAACTGCCGCACCTGCAGACTTCGCGAGCACCACCGTCGACATTGGGGTGCATGTGAGCGACATCAAGGCATCGGCCGACTTCTACGCGAACGTCATCGGCTTCACGGAGGTGGACGGCTTCGACGTGTCCGCCGAGTCCGCCACGGCCGTCGGATTGACTGACGACCAGCCCCTCGCGGTGCGTGTGTTCGTCCTCGGCGAGGGCGAGTCGGCGGCCAGGGTGAAGCTGATGGAGGTGCCGGACGTCGAGACCAAGGAGAGCGACAACGCCTACCTCCACTCGCAGCTCGGCTTCCGCTACCTGACAATCTTCGTCGAGGACATGAACGCGGCGGTGGAGCGGCTGAGAGCCACGGGCAGCGAGCTGATTGCCGACGGACCGGTCCTGGTCGGGGAGGATCCCTCGGGTCCGTACGTTGCGGTCGTACGCGATCCCGACGGGAATCTGATCGAGCTGATCGGACCGAAGCGGTAGCAGCCCGCGGGCAGCCTGAAAGGATCGGCTGCGCGATAGGAGGAGGTAGTATGAAAAAGACAATGAGCGGCGCTCATATCGTATTCGTCATTTTCTTGGCGGCTTCGTACCTATTCGCTGGATGTGCTCCGGCGGTTGAGGAGCCCGTACAGCCGGATGCGTTTGCGCAGAATGCGAAAATGGCACGGGGCGTCAATATCATCGGATATGATCCGCTCTGGAACAGCTTCGAGGAGAGACGGCTTCAGGCAGATCATTTCCGTATCATCAAAGAAGGCGGTTTCTCGACTGTTCGCATCAATCTGCATCCGTTCCGGCACATGGATGAAAACGATAGTTACAGGCTGCCGGAGACATGGTTTACGACGCTCGACTGGGCACTCGACAATGCGCTAGCGAACGATCTCATGGTGATTCTCGATTTTCACGAGTTCACTGCCATGGCAGATGATCCCGAGAACAAGAAAGAGATATTTCTTTCGTTTTGGCGTCAGGTCGCACCACGATACAAGGAAATGCCGAGCAACGTGCTGTTCGAAATTCTCAATGAACCGAACCGTGCGCTGACACCGGAACTCTGGAATGAATTCCTGGAAGAGGCGCTTGCGATTATCCGCACATCAAATCCCGAACGCACCGTTGTCATCGGTCCGGGAAACTGGAATCAGATTTCTTATCTTGAGAAGCTCGAGCTGCCTGCCGATGACCGCAACATCATCGTGACCGTTCACTATTACAGCCCGCATCATTTCACACACCAGGGAGCACCGTGGAGTGCCGGCAGCGACGAATGGCTCGGAACGACCTGGGGAACAGTTGAGGACACACAGGCCGTCGTAGCGGATTTCCAGCAAGCACAGACGTGGGCCGAAGCGAACAACCGTCCGATTCTGCTCGGAGAATTCGGGGCCTACGAGCGGGCGGATATTGACTCAAGGGTCGGATATACCTCGTTTGTGGCGCGGACCGCAGAGTCGTTCGGATGGAGTTTTACAGCCTGGCAGTTCGATTCGGATTTTGTCGTGTACGACATTGATAAAGGCGAATGGAACGAACCCATCTATCGCGCGCTTGTCCCCGAAGACGAATAGGATGATCTGTTGATGTTGACCTACGGGAGAACCACACCGATGTGCTTCAAGACCCTACCGCTTGTCGTCTGCTCGATCCTCGTCGCGACCGGCATCTGCCATGCGCAGCAGACTGAGCAAATCACCAACGTGGCCGGACGGACCACGACCACCCTCAACGGCGCTTGGCAGACCATCGTCGATCCGTTCGAGAACGGGTATTACGACTACCGCTACCAGCCCAGGGCCGACGGGTTCTTCCGGGCGAGAAAGCCGAGGGACAAGAGCGACTTGGTCGAGTACGACTTCGAGACCTCGCCGCTGCTCCAGGTGCCGGGCGACTGGAACTCGCAGGACGAGCGGCTGTTTTTCTACGAAGGCACCGTTTGGTACCGGAAGGTCTTCGATTACCAGCTCCCGTCCGACGCACGACTGTTCGTCCACTTCGGCGCCGCGAACTACGAGGCCCACGTCTACCTGAACGGAACCGAGGTGGGAACCCACGAGGGAGGTTTCACCCCCTTCAATTTCGAGATCACCGAGCAGGTCAGGGCCGAGGGCAACTCCCTTGTGGTCAAGGTCGATAACAAACGACGGCTCGACGCCGTCCCGACCGTCAACACCGACTGGTGGAACTATGGCGGGCTGACCCGTGATGTGACATTGATCGAGCTTCCGGCGACGTTCGTTCGCGACTACTTCCTCCAGCTCGCCGAGGGCTCGACCGACCGTGTCGCCGGCTGGGTCGAGCTCGACGGAGAAGCCGTCGCCGGCCGGGAGGTGACGGTCCGCATACCGGAGGCGGGCGTAGAGACCATGGTCTCTACCGATTCCGACGGACGTGCGACCGTCGACATCGCTGCCGATCTCGTTCTCTGGTCGCCTTCCGACCCGAAGCTGTACGAGGTGGAGATCGCGACTACCGACGACCGGGTCTCGGACCGGATCGGCTTCCGCTCTATCGCGACCAACGGGACCGACATCCTGCTCAATGGAGAGCCGGTGTTCCTCCGCGGCGTCTGTGTGCACGAGCAGGCGCCGAAACGTGATGGCCGGGCAAACGGCCCCGAGGACGCGCGCACATTACTCGGATGGGTGAAGGAGCTAAACGGCAACTTCATCAGACTCGCCCACTACACACACAACGAGCACATGGTACGCGTTGCAGACGAGCTTGGCGTGCTAGTATGGGCCGAGATCCCAGTCTACTGGACGATCCAGTGGGAAAACGAGGCCACCCTGGCCAATGCCCGACGCCAGCTGAGTGAGATGATCACGCGAGACAAGAACCGCGCTGCGGTGATACTGTGGTCGGTGGCGAACGAGACGCCTTTGTCAGAGGCCCGACTGGCCTTCCTACAGTCGCTCGCCAGACGCGCTCGAGAGCTGGACCCGACCCGGCTACTTACCGCCGCCCTCGAGACCAACTACCGACTCGAGGACGGAGTTCTGTCGATAGACGATCCCTTCGGGCGCGACCTCGACGTGATTGCCATCAACCAGTATCTGGGGTGGTACTCCGGCCCGCCCGCGCGCGCCGACTCCGTGAGCTGGGAGAGTTCCTACGACAAGCCGCTCATCGTCTCTGAGTTCGGCGCCGGGGCGTTGCAGGGGTACCATGCCGACGCCAAGACCCGGTGGAGCGAGGAGTACCAGGCGAGCGTGTACCAGCACCAGGTGTCGATGCTCAAGCGGATCTCATTCCTGCGCGG
>JBDGYW010000632.1:0-4251 GCA_039588935.1 Gemmatimonadota bacterium
TGGGAGTTGGGGGGTCGCTCTTGCTGACACGGCTGATGGAAAGTCAGCTGTTCGGTGTCGACGCGACGGATCCGGTGACACTCACCGTGGTGGCCGGCATCCTCCTGGGCGTAGCGGTGTTGGCAATCTGCATACCAGCCAACCGCGCCGCGCGGGTGGACCCGATCGCGAATTTGAAGACGGAATAGGTTGGCCGCCAGCGACCCGTGGATGGTAGACCAGTATTACGCCCCAGCGCAGACGTACCACTGCGTCTTGTCAGCAGAGGACTAACAATCCTCTGTGGTGGTGGAGCCTCGGTGTGAAGTGCGTCATACGTCAACTGACGTCGCAACGTCAACGCGAAACGTCACTGGGGTGCGGCCTTGGTGACGGCCCGCAACAGCAAGCGCCATAGCCACGACCCTGGTGGCGAAGCACACCGAGGCCGCGAAGCGGCCCCAGGTTCACCCCTGACACGCGGATTGTGATTCCGTTGGTGATACGTAGTCATGCGTGCCCATATGTGCTTATGCGGCTGGACAGGTTCATTCAGGCGCGTCATACTTGGCAGGGCTCAAGGCATAGCCTTTGCAAAGGCATTGGGCAGAGTGAATTGGAATTCGGAATATGGTGTGATTTGAGCCAGGGGCTATTACCATGACCGATACTAGCGAATCCCGTAGGTTCATCCGTCACCCCACGGATATCCCCGTTCGTTGGAGTCTCGGTGAGATTGCGCCACCTGGCGGTGAGCATTTGCGCAATATTTCCGAGGGTGGACTTGCCTTTGAATCTCATCACGACATTCCCGTGGGCGCGAGCATTGACATCCACATTCCGGTGGTGCGGCCCGATGTTTCCGTAATAGGAGAAGTCGTATGGTGCCGCCCAATCGACGGCGGTCGTTTTGAGGTAGGTGTTCGATTTACCGATGCAGGCCAACATTTCAAGATGCGCATGGTCGAACAGGTCTGCCACATCGAGCATTACAAAAAGGAGGCGTTCGCAAATGAAGGCCGCACACTCACGAGTGAGCAAGCGGCCATGGAATGGATCAAACGCTTCGCAAAGGATTTTCCGGGCTAAGGATCAAATTCACTCATCGAAAGGCACCAGTAGCGGAGGGAAACAAAACGAGCCCCAACCACTCGTGAGGGTACAGTCAACTTAACGCTGATTTCTCGTACCGAGAGCATCGAGCACAATTCGAAACTGCCCGAAGATTGAGGGTTTCCGAGTTGTCGATTTTCGCTTTCAGCTCGAGATTTCAGTTAAGTGACAAGGCCCTACCGATGGAGTGGATGTTTCGATTCCTCTCCTTCAACGCGGCCGACGGTCTTGGATTTAGCTGCGCGTCGCGTCCAAGTGGTATGAGCACCCTGACTGTCCGTTCCTCACCGTGCGAGTGAGCGGCCTCGTAAACACCCTCGGTGTCGTAGGCACCATTTGCTGAGACTGAGGTCACTCGATTGTCGATCTGCCCGAGCAAGACGGGAACCCGAGTGCAATCTTGCGTTCGACGATCGGTCAGATCCGAGGCAACGATTCCGGATCAGGGGCATCGCCTCAATGATGCACCGGAACCCAGAGCCATGCACCAACGCCCTCTCGGACCTCCGGCGAATATCTGCTTCGCATTGCCATGACTCCATCCTCTCAGCAAATGGAGCCTCCGGCAACCCCGGAACGGTTGAACCCCAAGCGCAGCCACCGATCAGTATGTACGGTCCGAGGAGCTGAGGCCGACAATGAGCAGCTCGAGCAGTCGCTCCTGGGACTCAGAAGAACCGTCACCGTAAACCCCCGCCACGTAGTTGCTCGCACTCACTACGATTCCGTTTCCGAGGCCGGGATCTGAGAATCGGAAACCACCGTCGCCGATCGCAGGTACATCGCGGTTTATCTCACCCCACTGCGACTGGTGCGCACGCAACCGCGTCATCGCATCATCGGCACCCGCATCACTGCCCATATCACTGAAGAACAGCTGTGCTTCGTGACCAGCAAGGTCGTACGTGGCCAAAACACCGCCAGGGAGGAACGCGTGCCCGAGGAGGTCACTACCCACATACCGTTCACTTCGCGGGACGAGGCCGTCGGGCGGTAGTGGCTCGAGTATCGCCGGAAGCGATGTTTCGCCCGTGACCTTCGCGCAGACTTGCACTACGAGCTGTTCCAGCATCCCGAGCAGCACCGGGCGGTCGTCATCGGCCTCGGCGTGCACGTAAACGCTGCCCTTCCAGGCCGCGGCCACGGTCCCGGATCGATACCCTTCGACTCCCCACTCCTGGGCGGGCGCACCCGGCGGCACTCCGCTCCTGTGGATGCCGAATGCGCCCAACTCACTGCCCATGTCAAAGACGTTCAAGGTAACGCTGGCGAGTAGATCATCTCCAAACTCGTACCGGACGTGGATCAGCTTCCGAAATCCGAACGCCAGATACCGGGGAGCAGCGCCGTCGAGGTATTCGTAGAGGGTTTCGGGGAAGTAATCGACGGGTCCCTCGGCGACATTCCAGCCTTCGAATGTGGACGGTTCCGGAAGCAGACGCCCAAGGTCAATCTCCGCGGGGGTCAACTCCATGCTCTCCGACCCACAACCAAGCAGGAGAACCAGAGTCACCACGCAGCAGACGTGCCGTTCAGCCATCAATCCCCCCAAACGCTCTTCATGCTGAGCAACCGATGGGCCTCCACTAGCTCGGCTCGGACACGGCGGCCGAACGGGCACCCCGCGTCGCACTGGCCCGTGCATCGATCACACATGGCCGCAGAGGATCCCTGCGGAAGCGCTCCGTACAGTTGCATGGAGTGTTTCTCGCGGCCGTAGTACTTGAAATACATGGAGAAACGCATCACGTCGGCAATCGCGACGTCGTGCGGGCAGTTGTTCTCGCAAGCGGCGCAGAACCGGCAGTATTTGTCAGCCATCTCTTCCGCGTAGCGTCGCAGCATCGCGGCTTCGGCCCCGTTCAGTTGCGCACCCACCGCCGCCGTGTACTCCCGGATCTGATCGAAGTTGGTGATCCCGACACAGACGCTAGCCAAGTTTGGGTTGGTGAGAGCCCATTTGACGGTGGCTTGGCGAAACGACAGGCCGCCAGCCTCTAGATCCCTGATCTCTTGCTGCCGGTTGCCTGCGTTCGTCTTGAACACGATCGTGCCAATCCCGCGCTCCTTTGCCCGGCCGAGGATCTCATCCTGGTCCGGATACGAGACGAAGTCGTACTTGGTGAAGAACATCTCAAACCGCCCGTCGTCGATGGCGGCGTTGAGACAGTCCTGCATCCCACCATAGTGGCCGCCCAGAGCGAGATGCGACACCTTGCCCGCCTGCTTGGCTTCCTCGAAAGCCTCGTGCAGCACCTCGACCCGAAGGTCATCCGGCGAGCTGATGTCACTGGTTCGGTAGATCTCCACGTGATCGGTGCGAAGGGCGCGCAAGCTGGCGTCGATCGAGTCCAGCAGACTCTGCTTGGTGGCACCAGGTCTGACAATGGTACCGGTCATCAAAACCAGTTGGTCGCGCCGGCTGCCGATTGTGCGGATCGCGTCTCCGATCGCCTCCTCTGAGCGCGCGTACGCCGATCTCCTGTCGGTACAGACGGTGTTGATTCCGGCATCGAGAGCAGCCAACAGCAACGCCGGGTTGTTGAACCCGGTAGTTCCGAAGGAGACCTCGGAGACTTGCAGGCCGGTGTCGCCGAGGGGGCGGTACCGCATTTCGGGCGTTGCGGTGCTCCCTCCGTGTCGGTCACCGGATGCACCACACCCCATGGCCATGCCGGAGGCTGCTACGCCAAGCCTCAGGAACCTGCGGCGGTCGATCCTGTTCGGTTCCGCGTCATGGAAGATCTCGGTCGTCATGGAGCCTCCCTGCATAGAAGTCCTATTAGTACGCAGACAAATATTGGCAAGGCCAATGTCAACTCGAGTGAGATCTCACCCCTCAGAACGTAAGACAGGATACCGGAGACCAAAGACACATCGCCTAACCCAATGTGGCACCTGCATGTCTAGCTAAGACCTGCCTGCCCCTAAAGAGAACCTCTCGGACCAGAAACTCAACGTCGGTGGCTCCAGTCCTGTCGTTTGTCATCGACGCTTTCAAGAAGCATCGGCCTTTCGCCACTGTGCGTGAGGGGAATACCATGCCAGATGCGTGGAGGCCCGCGAGGATTTCTCTGTTCAGACCATCGGTATCGACTCCGGTCAGGAGAGCAAGTGGGTGAGGTATATACCTGAAGCAGACAGTGCTCAACTGCGCAG